>DAORHS010000129.1:0-9284 GCA_035438165.1 Prosthecobacter sp. | reverse complement strand
GATCATCATGAGGAACAGCTTGAACTTGTTGGTGGATTGAGAGGCGCCGGTCATAAGTGGCCGCGAGGCTAGGGAGACGGCTTCACCTTGGCAAGGACAAAACCACTCCCGCGCTTGAGCCGGTGAAAAGCCGGTGATAATGACACTCATGGTCCGCAAAATCGTCCGCTACCCCGAACCCGTGCTCCGTGCCAAATGCCGTCCCGTGACTGAGGTCACGCCGGAAATCCGCACCCTGGCCGCCGACATGCTCGAAACGATGCGCGAAGCCAACGGCGTCGGCCTCGCCGCCCCGCAGGTCGCGGTGGATGTGCAGCTCGCGGTGATCGATGTCTCTCACAATCCCGACTGCATCACCTTCATGAAGATCGACGGCCAGAAGGTGGACATGGTGCAGAACATGCCCATCGTGCTGCTGAATCCCCAGCTCGAACTCGGCAGCGCCAAGGAACTTGGCGAGGAAGGCTGCCTCAGTTTCCCACGCCTGCGCGGCGACATCCGCCGCTCCAGCCAGATCAAGGTCACCTACACGGACCTCGAAGGCAAAACCGTCACCGTCGAGACCGATGGGCTGCTCGCCCGCGCCTTCCAGCACGAAATCGACCACCTCAACGGCATCCTCTTCATCGACCGTTTGAACGCCGTCGCCAAAGTCAGCATCAAGCGCAAACTCGCCCGGCTGATGGAGGAGTGGGAAGAGAACGATTGATCGACGGGTTAAGAAACCTGCTGCTTGCCGATCATTTTGCGCTCCACCTTCGGCTTGAGACGCTTTGCGCTCCAGCCGGGCGTTTTTTTGAATTTCAATCTTGGTTTGCGCCGACAACTTCAAGGATCGCCCAATTCAGTTTTTCCTGATCAGAATGTCCATTTAGAGTGAGGTATCTCAACTCAAGCTCGCTGCCAACATGGGCCTCAAGCGTGCCTGTTTGCAACCAGCCTATGGGGGAATTTGCCGATACTAAAAATTCACGGGAGATCCTTGGAGTTGTTTGACCGGGGAGAGCTACATCAACACGGACTCTCATCCCATGGAGGTTCAGGCGTGTCTTGTTGTAAACCGTCACATTGAGATAACCTTGGGAAATTTGAGCGTTGCATTCGAGCTGTTTGATTTCCGACTCGGTAAATATCCGAAACTTTTCTCGAAGTGCTTCCGCTGACGTTTGTTGTGGCGGTGACTGGTCCGTAGCTCTTTGCCAACCATGCACAGTCAAAAAATCCACGTCGCCTGTCCAGCGATTGGTGCGCATAGGCTGCTGAACGGATGCAGCCCCCCAAGGTGAAGCAACTTTGTCATAGCGGAATCGAGTTAGCTAGAACGCTGTGAACAGAACGGCAATCAAGACGACGGCCACAATCGCAATGATGATTCGGCGCTTCTTTTCCATGAGACGATTTATCTACATAGCGGCACGGGCCGCAATGCTTATTCGTGACGACCTGACCGCGCTTTTCTTTTTGACGGGTCATGACGCCACTCGATGAAGTCGTGACGAGGCTGGAGATCAGCGGTGGGCTACCATGAAAAAGGAAGGCCGCGCAGTCAAAGGCTACACCTTGACCATCTCCAGCTTGACCCGCCGTCCAAGCGCCCTGGCAGCACGGGAGAGGGTGCCAAGCGTGACGCTGGGGTTCTCGGGATCGAGCAGGCGGTCAAGCTGGGCGCGTGAGGTGGACATGCGGCGGGCCAGGGCGACTTTCGAGACGCTGCCCTTCTGCATGAGATCGGCAATCTTGAGCGCGATGGCACGCTTCACGGCCACGGCCTCGACTTCTTCCAGGATGCCTTCCTCCGCGAGGAAGCTGTCGAAGCTGCTGCCGCGATGCGGGTTCTTAACCTTTGCTGTTTTGGATGTAGGCATGTTTGCGTTTCAGGGCGAGCGCCCTGTCCTCCGTTGGGGTGCGTTGGGTCTTTTTGATGAAGCCATGCAGGAGGATGATTTCCTCCCGATGGACGATGAAAAGGGTGCGGGCGATGCGTGTGGGCAGGCGGGTGCGCACCTCCCAGAGACCATCACCGAGGCTGTCCACCAGCGGCATGCCAAGCGGCCAGCGGTATTGCACGGTCTTGATGTCCTCGCCGATGGTGCGGCGCTCGTCTGCGGGCAAGTCCTTCAACCAGTCCCGCACAGGTTCATTGCCGGAAGCGGAGCAGTAAAAGATGAGAGGTAACGGGCGTGGTGCGGGCACGGGTGGAAAGGCTTGCTTGGCTGACAGTGTATCATTTGTGGGGCATCTGCCAAGTGGTGAATGCCGGAAGTGATGCCCGCCCCGCTGGCCGCCCTTTTCTTTTTTGCCAGCCAGGATGCAGCGTGATGAATCAGGAGATCATCGGCAGCACCTCCAGTGCGGAAACCATGCCCGGCGCGTCACAGGCCGGTTCTGCGCGTGTGGGAGGGCCATACGAGAGTTCAGCCAAGATAAGAAAGTAGCAACGGCAGGGAGCCGTCAAAGTAGGAACGCCAGCAGCATCACCAAATGGCAGGGAGTGGAGGAGGGTAAAAAGGCTGTAGTATCACTATCCCACCTCATGAAAAAGCTGTGGAGCAGTTTCGGGGCGGGGAGTGTGCCGAGATCGAGGCCGGAGCCGCTGGAATGGGTTTTGCGCTGGGGAATTTCTGCCCATTGGCCGTCCTGGTTTCAAAAACCGTTGGTGTTCCAATCCGCTTACAATCCGCTTATTTTGGGGCTTTTGATGCCTTTTCGTGCCACCCCCTGCTTTCCGATGAATTTGACCGGATGGCGCTAAAAGCCTTGATTTTAGGGCTTTCCAGCGGTTTCAGAGTGGAGCCAACAGTCGGAATTGAACCGACGACCGGCGGTTTACAAAACCGCTGCTCTACCGCTGAGCTATGTTGGCCTGACTTTCGGGGCGCGAGAGTAACCGCGTGATTTGATTCGGCAACTGGATTTACAACCGGTTTGAGACGAAGGAATCTCCGGCAGAAACACACATCCAATGCTTATCACAAGTTCCTCCAATGAACGCGTCAAAAACGCCCGTCGCGTGCGAGAGGGACGCGAGCGCGACCTCATCTTCGTCGAAGGCGACCGCCTCGTGGCCGAATGCACCGCATCGTCCTTGAAACTGCACGCCTGCTTCACCGCCGCCGAGCCTTCCGCATCGCAGCAAAAGCTGCTGAAACTCATCACCTGCCCCGTCTTCCAGCTCTCCGAATCCGTCCTCGAATCACTGAGCGACA
Organism: Prosthecobacter sp.; assembly: GCA_035438165.1. Classification (GTDB taxonomy): domain Bacteria; phylum Verrucomicrobiota; class Verrucomicrobiia; order Verrucomicrobiales; family Verrucomicrobiaceae; genus Prosthecobacter. The sequence goes on along the minus strand of DAORHS010000129.1, from coordinate 6,078 downwards.
CGCAATCGACCCAGGGCATCATCGTCATCGCCGAACGTCCTTTTCCGGCCGTGGAGCGTCTCTTTGAAGGCGGCACACCTCTCCTTCTCGGCCTCGACCGCATCCAGGATCCCGGCAATCTCGGCACCCTCGTCCGCACCGCCGAAGCCGCCGGTGTGAGCGGCCTTTTCGCCTTCGCCGGCTCCGCCGATGCCTTCGCGCCCAAAACCCTGAGAAGTTCCATGGGTTCCGCCTTCCGCCTGCCCATCCTGCCGGATGTCTCCGGCCTCGGCACCCTCGAAACCTGCCGCGCCCGTGGCATTCAAACCGTCGTCGCCACCGGAGAAGCCGATGCCTCGCACTATGAATACGACTGGTGCCAGCCCACGCTCCTCATCCTCGGCAACGAAGGCCGTGGAGCGAGCACCGAGATCATGAACGCCTGCGATCATCGCGTCCGCATCCCGCTGCACCCGCCCGTCGAATCCCTCAACGTCGCCGCCGCGGGTGCGGCGATCTTGTTTGAGGCGGTGCGGCAACGTAGAGCGTGAACCAGGCTGCCAGCCTGTCATGGATTCACCGCTTGCGCACTACTCCCCCGCCCTGCACTTCTCCGCATGGCAGAACACCATTTCGACTTCGTGGTCATCGGCGGAGGCAGCGGCGGCTACGCGGCGGCACGCACGGCACACGGCACTGGTTTGAGCGTCGCGGTAATTGATGGCGCACAGGAACTCGGCGGCCTCTGCATCCTGCGCGGCTGCATGCCGAGCAAAACGCTCATCGAATCCGCCAATCGGCAGCTCCACATCCGTCACACCGCCGAATTCGGCCTCAAGACCACTTCTCAAGGTGTCGATGTCAAAACGATCCGTGACCGCAAGCGAGCGCTGATCGCCGACTTCGCCGGCTACCGCCAAGGACAGCTCGAAGACGGCCGATTCACTCTCTATCGAGGCCACGCCCGCTTTCTCGACAAGCACACGCTCGAAGTTCTCCCACGCGATGGTTCCGCATCGTTTCAAGTCACCGCACGCAGCTTCTGCATCGCGACCGGTTCGGAGGTTTTCGTTCCCGACGTGCCCGGCCTCGCTGAAACGGGCTTCTGGACCAGCGATGACGTGCTGGATGCCGATTCGCTGCCGAAAACCATCGCTGTGCTCGGCGGCGGAGCCATCGCGCTCGAAATGGCGCACTACCTCGAAGCCACGGGTTGCGCTGTGACATTGATTCAGCGCAATTCCCAACTCCTCACTGGCCTCGACCGCGAATGCAGCGATGTCATTGCCAAAGCCTACGCCGAGCGCGGCATGGCCGTGCATCTCGGAACACATCTGGCCAGCGTCTCGTTGAATGAAGGCCGCAAGCGCATCGAGTTCACCGAAGGCGGCCACACTCACGCCATTCTCGTCGATGAAATCCTCCTTGCCATGGGCCGCCAGCCTGCCTCGAAAAGCCTCTGTCTTCATGCGGCTCACGTGTCTGCGAGCAAGGGCAAGATCACCGTCAATGACCGCATGCAGACCTCGCAGCCGCACATCTTCGCCGCAGGCGATGTGTGCAGCCCGCTGGATGTCGTGCACCTCGCCATCCAGCAGGGAGAAATCGCCGCCCGCAACGCGCATGCGCTCCTGAGCGGCAAAGCAGCCGACGAAACCATCGACTACCGTCTCACGCTCTTTGGTGTCTTTTCGCATCCGCAGGTCGCCGTCGTCGGTGCCACCACCGAGAAGCTCAACGAGCAGAAGACTCTCTTCATTGAGGCCAGTTATCCCTTCGACGACCACGGCAAGTCGATGGTCATGGGAGAAACCGCTGGATTCGTGAAGATGCTCGCCCACGCCGAAACCGGCGAGATTCTCGGCACCTGCGTCGTCGGCCCTGAAGCGACCGAGTTGATCCATGAGGTCGTCATCGCGATGAACTTCCGCGCCACGGTGAAGCAGTTCATGGTGATCCCGCATTATCATCCGACGCTGAGCGAGATCTGGACCTACCCTGCGGAAGAGATCGCGGATCAACTCCCCTGATTCACCTGCCTTTTCGCACGCGTTGCCGTGCCTGGTATTCCGCCGGACCGCACCCGACCTGCCGTGCAAACATGCGACTGAGGTAGTGCCTGTTGGGGAAACCGGTTTCGATGGCGATTTGATCAATCGTTTTGTCCGTAAGCGCCAGGGCCTCGCCTGCGAGACGAAGACGTGTCGCTAAAACATACGCGGCGGGCGTCTGGCCCGTGTGCTCGCGAAAAACGCGGATGAATCTCTCCACGCTCATGCCCGCGCGTTCCGCCAGGAAGTGGTTCGTCAGCTTCGTGTGTGGCGCACGGGCGATGAGCGACAGCACCTGCAGCAGGCGTTCTGGCACCGTTGTCGGACGCGGTGTTTCCAGGGTGGCGAACACGGTGTGAAGCAAGGCCGAGCCGAGATGCAGCAGTTGGTGGTCGCGCGTGTCGGTGGCGGGCTGCTGATGCGCTCGAATGAGCCGCGTCAGCATCGGCTTGAGCGTGTCATCCGCCGGAATGAGGATCGGCTCCGCAGGAAAAGACACACCGGGGCGGCTGGTGGTGAAGTGCAGCCAGTAGTGGCAGGCACGCACCGGCCCCACGCAGTCAAACACGGTGTCCGCAGGGATCAGGATCGCGTTCTTGGGCTCCAGCGGGATTTTGCGGCCTTGGAACAGCAAATGACATCCCGGTTTGGGATTGTAGTAGAAGCGCCAGAAGGGCGAATCAACGCCTTGGTGGTTCCAATCCTCCAGCGACGGCTGGTAGCCGCTCTCGTGGATCAAAAACGGCGTCCAGTCCGCCGTGGCGATGCGGGCGAGGTCCACGCCCCAGGGCGTGGTATAGTTCAGGTATTTGCGCCGGGATGCCATGATCAGACATAACTACGACAGAAAACGGCACACTCGTCCAGCGTTTATACTCCCCGATGAGACACATTTCCGTCCTCTTCCTTGCCAGTTCCGCCCTCGCCGCCGATCTGCCGTCTGATCATGCCCGGCGCATGGAGAGCGGCCTGAAGTCGTTTCAGCAGGAGGTATCGGGCCTGTTGAAGGAAAACTGCCTTCGCTGTCACGGTGGCGAAAAGGTGAAAAGCGACTTCGACATGGCCACGCGTGAGGATCTGCTGCGCGGCGGCTCGCACGGCTCCGTGGTAATCCCGTTTGATGCGAAGAACAGCAGGCTCGTCCAGCAGATCAATCACACGACGGAACCTCACATGCCGGACGACCAGCCGAAGCTCTCCGCCGAAGTGATCGCCAAGATCAGCGCGTGGATCAATGATGGAGCGCCCTACTCGGAGCCGCTCATCGTCGGGAAGAAACCCAAGCGCGACGCCTCCATCGTCACTGCGGAGGATCGTCAGTGGTGGTCCTTCCAGCCGCTCAAGAAAGTGCAGGCGAAGTCGATTGACGAACTGCTCTTAAAAAATGCGAAGGACATGAGCTTCAATCCGCCTGCGGACAAAGCAGTGCTGGTGCGGAGGCTTTATTTGGATCTGACCGGGCTCCCACCTGATCAGTCTGATCCGACCGATCTCTCCGATCTGACGGATCGTTTGCTCGCTTCGCCAGCCTACGGCGAGCGCTGGGCACGCCACTGGCTCGATGTGGCACGCTACGCTGAAAGCACGGGCTTTGAGCAGGACTATGACCGTCCCCACGCCTTCCATTACCGCGACTTCGTCATCAAGGCGCTCAACAGCGACATGCCCTACGACCAGTTCGTGAAGTGGCAGCTCGCCGGAGACGAATACGAACCGCAAAACCCGCTGGCGCTCGCGGCGACCGGCTTTCTCGGCGCGGGCGTGTTCCCATCCCAAATCACCGCCAACGAGGTCGAGCGCACGCGCTACGACGCCATGGACGACATGCTCAGCACCACCGGCAGCGCGTTTCTCGGGCTCACGATCGGCTGCGCACGCTGCCACGATCACAAATACGATCCGCTGCCGGCGCATGACTACTACGCGATGCTCGCGACCTTCACGACGACGACGCGCATGAACGTGGACGTGCATCCTGATGGCAAGGTCACCTCCGCCGTCACCACGATGGACAAAAAGAAGAGCACGCCCGAAGTGGCTGGAGCCACGCGCATGATGATCTGCGGCGAAGGCTACGATCCCATCGTCATGCACACGCAGGGCGGACCGTTTTTCGACAAGACCTACGTCCTCAAGCGCGGCAACTCCGACATGAAGGACGGCGAGGCCACGCAGGGCTTCCTGCAAGTGCTGAGCAAACCCGGTGAGGCGAAACGCTGGCAGTGGCAGCCGCCAAAGGACGCGAAATACAGCGGTCGCCGTCGCACGCTTTCGAACTGGATCACCGATGTCGATCACGGCGCGGGTGCGTTGCTTGCGCGCGTCATCGTGAACCGCCTGTGGCAGCATCATTTCGGCACCGGACTCGTTCCCACGGCGAATGACTTCGGCAAGACCGGCGCGGCATGCTCGCAACCGGAATTGCTCGACTGGCTCGCGGGCCAGCTCATCGCCAATGATTGGAAGCTCAAGCCAATCCACCGCATGATCCTCAACAGCCGCGCGTGGCAGCAAAGCAGCGCACGCGATGCCAAAAAAGAGGCCGCTGATCCGGCGAACGGACTCTACATGCGCTTCGTGCCGCAGCGTCTCGAAGCCGAAGCCATCCGCGACTCGATGCTCGCCGTCAGCGGCCTGCTGGATGCCACCATGCACGGCCCCGGCACGCGCGATGAGAACAGCAAGCGCCGCAGCATCTACTTCAACATCAAGCGCAGCCAGCTCATCGGCAGCATGGTGGCTTTTGACCTGCCAGAGCCGCTTGTGAGCCAGGGTGGACGTCCCACCACCACCGTTGCGCCGCAGGCGCTCATCTTGATGAACAGCCCCCAGGCACGCACGTGGGCCAAGGGTCTCGCGAAACGTATCCAAGGCGCGGGTGACATGCCAAAGCAAATCAACATGGCGTATCGCCTCTGCTTCAATCGCGATGCCAAACCCGACGAACTCGCCGCAGGTTCCGCTTTTTTGAAATCTGGAGCCACCTTGGCGGATTACTGCCAGGTGGTGCTGAGCTTGAATGAATTTATCTACGTGAACTGACATGAACTCGCCCTTCTATTCCCGCCGTGAAATGCTCGCCCGTGCCGGCGGCGGATTCGGCATGCTGGCCTTTGCCTCGCTGCTGGAGGCGTCCTCGAATCCCTTTGCGCCGAAGGTGCCAATGCAGGTCGGCGGCAAGGCGAAGTCGATCATCTGGATCTTTACCAATGGCGGGCCGTCGCAGGTGGATACGTGGGATTACAAACCGGAGCTGGCGAAGCGGGATGGGCAGACGTTGGAGGGTTTTGACCCGAAAACGGGCTTCTTTCCGGGTTCCGTGGGTGGGCTGATGAAGTCGCCGTTTGAGTTCAAGCAGCACGGGCAGAGCGGGACGTGGTGCAGCGATCTGTTTCCGAAGACGGCGATGCATGTGGATAAGATGTGCTTCATCCACAGTTGCTGGACGGGCTCGAACAATCACTCGCCAGCGCTTTTCATGATGAACACCGGCACCACGCGCATGGGCTACCCGTGCGTGGGCTCGTGGGTGAACTACGGACTCGGCAGTGAGAGCGATTCGCTGCCCAGCTTTGTCGTGATGAGCGATCCGCTGAATCGCGGCCTGCCGAAAGGCAGCGCGGCGAACTGGGGCGCGGGTTTTCTGCCGAGCATCTACCAAGGCACCTGGCTGAAGCCGAGCGGCGCCCCCATCGACAACCTCGCCGTGCCGGCATCACTCACGCCGCAGCGTCAGCGCGCGCAGCTCGATCTTCTGGCGAAGCTGAACCGCAATGCGCTGCACAGATCGGCCATCGAAAGCGAGCTGAATGCGCGCATTGAGAGCTTCGAGCTGGCCTACCGCATGCAGACGGCCGCGCCAGACGCCTTTGAGATCAAAAACGAGCCGGAGCACATCCAGAAGCTCTACGGAGTGAATGAGAAGCACTGCGGCCACTTCGCCGCGCAATGCCTGACCGCGAGGCGGATGGTGGAGCGGGGCGTGCGCTTCATTCAGCTCTACAGCGGCGGCATGGAGAACCAGCAGAGCTGGGACGGCCACAAGGAC
>DAORHS010000128.1:0-9313 GCA_035438165.1 Prosthecobacter sp. | reverse complement strand
GGCCGAAAGTTTAAAGTTCAAAGTTTAAAGTTCAAAGTTGTGCCGCCGCTGTTCCCGGTTCGCGGTTCTCTGTTCGCAGTTGCGCAGCGGCGGAATCCGTTGTTTTTGCCGCCACCTATGTCCCATCCCGCCCCGGCTCCCACGCATCTCGACCTCTCGAAACTCGGCCAGCCCGTCTATCGCGGCTCCGTGCAGAACCTCTATGCCGTGCCCGACCATCCGGGCTTCGTGGTCTGCGAGACGACGCCTGCCGGTTCTGTCTTCGATGTGGGCTCGATTTTCAACATTGAGGGCAATGATTTGAACCGCTCAATCTTCCGTCATGCGATGTATGCGCGACTCGGCAAACCGGAGACCTGGCAGCGCGTGAAGAAGGCCATCGAAGACACGCCGATGGATGCCGCATGGCGCAAGGAACTGCTCAGCGGGCCGATGGAACAGATGCTGGAGCGCGGTGCGGCGACACATCACATCGGCATGGTGGATGCGAAGACGGGCGAGATCGTGCGCGAGGGGCTGCCTCAGCATCCGAGCTGCTACAACGTCGTGCGTCGTTTTCCCGTGATGCATCCGCCGCAGCGGAATCTGCTGGGCACGCATGTGTTTGACTACGCCCAGTTCCACCAGAGCGCGACGTATGTGGTGCCGCTGGAGTACATCGTGCGTTTCGGGGTGACGAGCGGCTCGTCCATTTTGAAGAAGTATCAGGGCCTCAGCGACTCCGCGAAGCGCGGCTACGAGCAGGAACTCGGTCTCTCGAAACCGATGGGTGTGTGGGAGATGCTGGAACGGCCGATTTACGACCTGACGAGCAAGTACGAGCCGGAAGACCGCGCTGTGAGCAAGCAGGAGGCGCTGATCATGTCCGGCCTGAGCAGCGATGACTTCCTCTACACGGTCAAGCTGGCCATCCTTGGCGGATGGGCCGTGCGAGAATTGCTGGAGAGCGCGGGTTTGCTGCTGTGGGACCTGAAGTGGGAGTTCGCCGTGGACCGTGAGGAATTGCTCTTCGTGGACACCATCGACGCCGACTCCTTCCGCGGCACCACTTTCCTGGATGTGGAAGGCCGCAAGCTGGTGATTCACTACAACAAGCAGGCGATGCGCGACTACTACCGCCTGGTGCATCCCGACTGGTATGCCGGCATCAACGAAGCAAAGACCGAGGCGCAGAAGAGCGGCACGCCCTTCAAGCAGGTGCTCAAGGCCGGGCAGGCCGAAGGCAAATGGCCGGAGACGCCTGTGGTGGACATCGAGTTCCTCGACTTGCAGGCCCGCAAGACCGCGCTCATCCGCGAGCACGTGGCCGGAGAACGGGATTCCGCGGCCATCCGCGCCGATTTGCAGGCTGCGGGAGAGGCGGAAGTTGATTTTTACCGTCAGCAGGGCCTGCTGGGGGAACTGCTGAAGGCCAATGCGGTGGGCTGAAAAACACTTCCATTTCCCGCCCATAAAGTGCTTGCGTGATCGAAGGGAACGATTATCCATCTCGCCCCTTTCTTCGGGAGGGGAATGTGATTCCTGAGTAGCTCAGCGGTAGAGCGGGTGGCTGTTAACCACTAGGTCGTAGGTTCGAACCCTACCTCAGGAGCCATCGCAACGGCAGAGTAGCTCAGGGGTAGAGCAGAGGACTCATAAGCCTTTGGTCGGGAGTTCAAATCTCCCCTCTGCCACCACGTTGGACCCCAACGTGGTTGGCATCCACACGCGGCGTGGGAAATGATCCGCCCGGTCTTTGCATCACGTGTCGCGGGATTCCGCATTCAAGCGTTGAATCACCGCGAAAACATCGGCCGGATCAATTAATGCTGGTCTGCCCGTTGGTGACCGGGGTATAAGCGGATACCGATGAGTCGCGCCATCCGATCCCCGATGGCCTGACGAAACCGGACGACTGACGATGACCATGAAAAGATTGATGCGGCTTCGAATCATCCCGGCAGTGCTTCTGGGGCTGTTGCTGTGTGCGGTGGGGTTGTTTTGGCCGGAACCTGAAAGCCGCCGGTCTTGGACGGTGGCGGCCACGATCTGGCCTGGGACGGAAGTCCTGGTGACGGCGGGTGATGATGGCAGCCTGAAGGGGAAAGGAATCAATCTGGTGGAGATGTCCGGGCCCACGGCGGCGATGGGTTCCTTCCGCAGACGTGTGGTGGACGGGCTGGTGGTGACTTTGGATGAGATGCTGCGGCTCGAAGCCGATGGGGCAAAACCTCGTGCGGTATTGATCCTGGGGGTGTCGAAGGGCTCTGATGCGATCATGACGCAGCCCGGCATGAACTCTGTCGAAGAACTGAGGGGGAGGCGCGTGGGAGTGGAAATGAGATCTTCAGGCGAATACCTGCTGACTCAGGCGCTGGCGACCCATGGCATGACACTTCATGACATCGACGTGGTGCCGGTGAATCTGGCAGAAACGGAAAGCGCCTACGATGAACGGGATCTGGACGCCGTGGTCACTGCGGACCCGTGGCGCACCAAGCTGCAGGACAAAGGGGCCGTGGCGCTTTTTGATTCAAGCCGGATGGGGCTGGAACTCAGCCGGGTGCTGGTGGTGCGGGAGGATGCGCTGAAGCTGTTTTCGGACGAAGTACAATCGATGGTGTCCGCCTGTCTCGATCACAACGTCAAAGGAGGACCGCAGGCCGGGGGGGAAGAGCTGGACGCCATGTTGCGCCGGGAGGGGCTCACAATGGACCAGTGGCGGAAGGCCCTGGAACTGATCCACCTGCCGGATGCGGCGGAAAACAGGCGCCTGATGGAGCAGGGAACCGGGGGCATGGGGGAGTGTCTTGACAGGATGATCAAAACCATGCGCCAGCAGGGGATGTTGCAGCATGAGATCCGCGCTGACGGGCTGCTCACACCGGAGTATTTAGGAGGGGCCGGATAATGCGCGTTTTCACACTGCAGTTTCGTGTTTTGGCCCTCGTGCTGGCCTTCGGTCTGCTGATGATCGGTTTCAGCATCGTCAGGCAGTATCGGCGGGATGTGAATGGGCGGTTTCAGCAGATCCGCCTGCAGGCCTATGAGGAGGGCACACGGCTGTCGAGTCTGGCACAGCATTTCTTCAGGCGCAGGCTGCCGCAGTCGGCCGATCTGGCGATCAGTTATGCGTCGGTGAATCCCGACCTGCGGCTGGGGGTCATCACGGATGGAAACGACATCATTCGCAATGCGACGAAGAAGAAGTGGCGCGGCGTTTCGCTGTGGGATTCCCCGCTGAGCATCCCGCCTCATTTGAGCCGCCAGATCAAGGAAAGTGCGGAAGGGATCATGGATGAGGATCTCGATCGTGGACGGCTGACGGCGGTGTTTCCGTTTTTGGATGTGAGGGAGGCGTCGAAGAGGGGGCTGGTGGTGTTGGAGTATGATCTGAGCGGCTTCCTTGCCGCGACGGTGAGGCGCGCCGTGCATGAATCGATCGCTCAGGCCTGTGTGCTGCTTGGAAGCTGTCTGCTTTTGTGGTCGCTGCTACAGTTGCTGATCACAGAACGTGTGGCGTTGATCGTGGAGCAGGCACGGCATATCGGCCCTGACAAAGCGGTGCCTGCGCCCATCGGGGGCGGAGATGAACTGGAGACGATTTCGACGAGCATCGCTGAGGCTGCGCGACGCCTGCAGGACTCGGAATGGCGTTTCAGCCAGATAGCCTCCAACATGCAGGATGTGTTCTGGGTGGCGCCGCCGGGCTCCGCAGAACCGATCTATGTCAACAAGGCCTACGTGGATCTGTTTGGCCGGGCGGAGTCTGCTCTGCGTCTGCGGCGCTGGGACTGGTTGAGAGCGGTGGTGCGCCAAGATCGTGCGGCTGCTCTGAAAATGCTGCGCCTGCTGCGCAGCGCGCCGGGCGAGGCTGAAGTTGTCATCCGGGTGCGTGTCAAGGACCGGGTGGAATGGCTGCGCTGCCGTGGATTCTCCACCGTGCGGCATCATGAGGAGCCCGGACCGCTGCAGGTGGCAGGCATGGCGAGTGTGATCACGGCGGAGAAGGAGATGGAGAAGCACCTGATCGAGACGGCGGAGAATGAGCGCCGACGCATTGGACAGGATCTGCATGATGACGTCTGCCAGCGTCTGGCGGCAGCGCAGCTGAAAAGCGGGGTGCTGGGCGGCAGTTTGAAGCGTGAGGGGCATCCGCAGTCGGTGCTGGCGGCGGAGGTGGCCAAGGAACTGGCGGAGGCCTCCGAGCTTGCGCGCGGCTACGCACGCGGTCTGGCGCCTGTGGCGGTGAGCCCGCAGGAACTTCCAGACGCTTTCGATGACCTGCGCAAATTCCTTGAACGCGCTTTTGGCATTCACTGCCGCATTTCATGTGAAGATGTTTCCAGCTTGCTGAAGACCGAGGAAGCCGCGCTGATCTACCGGATCGCCCAGGAACTGGCCACCAACGCCGCCAAGCATGGCCGGGCGACGTGGATCGCCATCAGTCTGATGCATGACGGTGACTTTCTCCGCCTCGAAGTGGCCAATGATGGCGTGAGTTTTGATCCGGCGGCCAGCACGAAGAAGGGGAGCATGGGGCTGCACATGCTGCGGCAGCGTGCGGACGCATTGGGGGCCGCCCTGTCGTTTCAACCGCGAGATGTGGCGGATAGAGGGACGCTCGCTGTTTGCGAAATGCCACTTGCATGTCGCTGACTTTTCGAGTTTCGAATCTTTATGAGCACTCCCGCTGTCAAAGCCCCGGAAGAAACCCCAGGCCCGCGTAAACGGGTGGCGATTCTCGACGACCACACGATGATGCGCAACGGCATGAAGGTGTTTATCGACAGTCTGCCAGATTTCGAGTGCTGCTGGGAGGCCGGAGACTGCAAGACCGCCCTGGAAAAGGTGGAGGCGGACATGCCGGACATCATGCTGGTGGACATCACACTGCCTGACCGCAACGGGCTCGAATTCATCAAGGACGTACACTCCGTACACCCTGAACTGGTGATGCTGGTGGTCTCCATGCATGACGAGGCCTACTATGCGCATCGTGCTCTCAAGGCGGGTGCCAAAGGCTACATGATGAAAAACGTGGGCTATGACCTCTACGAAGCGGCGCTGCGCCGGGTGGCTGCGGGCGGCAGCTGGCTGAGTGATGTGGTGTCAGAGCAGATTCTCCAGGCCTACACCAGCGGCACCAAGCCGCGCATGGAGGGCGGGCTGGACGCGCTGACGGATCGCGAGTTCGAGATCTTCCAGATGATGGGGGACGGGCGCGGCACTCACGAGATCGCGGAATCTCTGCGGATCAGCCCGAAGACGGTGGATGTCCACCACATGAACATCCGTCATAAGCTGAAGCTCGAAGACGGTGCTGCTGTGACGCGCTTTGCCATCCGCTGGGTGGAGTCCCGGAAGCTGGGGCCGTCCTGAGTGTCTCCCTCTATTTGTGCCTGTATCCCTGGATACGGGTGTTGCCGGGGGAGACGTTGTAGAGATTCTTGAGGTCTTGCAGCCGCATCAGCAGCCAGGGGGCGAGCAGGTTGGAGCCGTTCTTGGAGAACAAAATGTCCCCCGCAAGATAGGTGGCCGAGTGAACGGCCCCCTTGTTCGGCTCGATGAACATCAGAATGTCTCCGTAGCGGTACGGCGGCTCCACTTTCTCAAAGTCCTGCTGCACCAGGCTGGTGGCCAGTCGTGTATCCAGCAAATACTGCTGGGGCATGAGATTGAAAAAGTTCAGGCTTGTCCAATGGCAGTCAGGCAGACGGCCTTCGGTCGCGTAGATCATGTCGGGATACGTGTAGAGCAGCTTTCTGGGCAGAGGAGGGAGCAGATGCAGGAGATTGATGTGGTTCACACCTTCCGTTCTCGCTATGGCACGCATCAACGGCTCGACCTCATTTCTGCGGAGACCCAGGCCGGTGGACCAGTAGTTCAGGAGATCGGGAATGGAATCGCTCTTGGACAGCTCCAACTGGAGCATCATGGTGCGCACCCGTGTCAGCTTCTGCATGAGGAAGCGTGCTTCGGTGACGTTTTCGGCATGGCTGAGAAGCAGTGGGATGTCAGAAAAGACGAGCGCGTTGCCCGCCTTGTAGGAGAGGCTGGAGATTCTGTCCACGATGTCTTGGGAAAGACCTGACTCCTCCGCCCACTCGGCAACCGAGTCCGCCAGAAAGAACACCGGGGAGTAGTGGTATGTATTGGCCGGATTGCGTGCCAGTTCCGCATAGATGAGGCCGCGGGTTTCTGACGACATGCTCTCTAGGTCGAAGGCGGATGGAAACAAATAAACATAGCGGTCGTCCTTCACCACTCGGCGCGGCAGAAGAAGCCGCTCCACACTTTCCGCCTCCAGTCCCGCGCTCCTTAGCATGGGCTCGATGCGGTCGAAGTCATTGAGGGGAAAGATCCACTTGGATGTTGTGTTCGGCAGCGGGAACTGCGCCACAACGTACTCGGGCGCTTCAAGGAAGAAGTAGTAGTAGCGGAGGCGTCCCCAGGGACCCTCGTCACAGGTGTGCAACTGATGCAGATGATCTTTCGGCGGCTGATCTCCGGCCTGGGCGGACGTCATGTGAAGATGCGTCAGGAGATGGATCAGGACCAAGGCCAGCGCATGGCCCCGGTGATGGATCAGTTGGAGAAAACGAAAGCGGGATGGCATGAAGTGGGTGAACGCTGAACGGGATGTCTTTGAGACTCCCTGCGTCAGGCCGGTGCTCAAGAATGAAGACCACTCACGAACGCTCAGAGCCGTGAATTTCTTCGCTGATTGAGCGGAGAAAACGGCAACTGCACCACGGAACACAAGGCGTGCGAAGGAGGTAAGCAAAAGCTTCATATGAATGAAAGCCCGAATCTTATCAGCGGGCACGCTCAAGCTGCATTCATGCCCAAGCCTCACCCCCAATAGGCAGAAATTTTGATTCAGGCAGAATGGCTGGGATTCGACGGAATTCATCAATTTCTCCCACAACCACAGCCAGCCAACGTCATGATTAGATCGTCTATACAGCAATTGCACCGCCCCAGCAATTCTTCCGGTTTGACCGGTGTCAGGTGGAGAGCAAGAACAGGCTGCCTCCGGGCGGCGGCATTGGGAGCCATGCTGTTCATTTTTAGCCCGTTAAATGCAGGCGCCCAGCACAGCACGACGGGCACGTGGAACTACAACGGCAACGCCAACTGGAGTGACACCTCGAGATGGCTTAATCTTGATAGCGGAACCGACTACCCCAGTGGTTTAGACGCGATTGCAGATCTTGGTTCCTTCAACATCTCGGCAAACCGCACCCTCACGCTGGACGTGCCGGTGACTTTGGGAACGCTGATCATCGGTGACATCACGGGCAGCAACTCCTACACCCTTGCAGGAGGCACGTTGACGTTTGATTCTTCCACGGGCTTTGCGTTGCTCGACAAGGTGGACGGCGGGGCAAACGACACCATCTCATCGGCCATTGTGATCGCCACCGGCACCCAGTTGGATATCACGGTGCATGATGTCTCGAACAGTCAGGGGTTGCTTCTGACCGGTGTCATCTCTGGTGGCACCAATGGGACGATCACCATGACATTTGAAGATCTCTCCCCCGATTCTCCGACCAACGGTTCTTTGAACTACCTGTATCTCTCGGGTGCAAACACGTTTCAGGGGCAGCTCGTCGTCAAATCCGGTCTGTTGCGCCTGGAGACCAGCAACGCAGCGGCGGGCGCCGTGGGTGTCGGCAATGAAACCATCATCCTTGATGGTGGCGCCGTCGATTTGCGCGACCGCGATCTCAATTTGCAGAACGACAACACCGAGATTTTTCAAATCGCCGGCATGGGGCCGAACGGTCTGGGTGCTCTTCGGAACACGACCGGGACGGCGGTGTTCTCGCACCTTGAGCTGACGGGGGATGCTTTGGTGAATTCGCAGAGCACGATTGTGATGGATCGCCATTTGGATGGTGCAGGGACCTCCGGAGTGAACTCGGTGCTCGATTTCGGCGCATCCAATCACACTTTGTCGAAGATCGGTTCGGGTGACTTTATCATTCGCGGTGCGGACGTTCTGAATGCGAACGGCGCGTCCTTGAACATTTATGAAGGTGAGGTGCGCTTCGAATCGCGTGGCACCGCCGCCAACATCGATCTGGACGGCCTGACGGTGACCATGGCCTACAATCGCAATCCGTATGACAATGTGGACTTCGCGAACGGCAGCCGCACCAGCGGCGATCCTTTTGGAGCGAACATCAATCAGGCTGAAACAGCGGGTAATTCCCTGGTGGGTGCCCGTTTTTCAATGGCCTCTTACTGGGGTGCCAGCGTCACGGGCGCAGGAACTTTGGCCGAGCAGACAAAGGAGACGCTGACGTTCGACGGCATGACGTTCAATCTCAACAACGGCGTGTTCCAGCGTGAAGGGAATGGGGAGGCTGGTCGCACCTTTGATCACATCTTCACCAACGTCACCATCAACCTCGTCGGGGGGGGCGTCGGTCAGGATGCAACCGGCACGGGCAATCTGTTTGCCATTGATGGCGGTTCCGGCAGTTACAACAGCACCACCGGCACCTTTGACCATCCGGGGGTGACGGAGTTTAACGGATCATTCGACAACACGACGGGTGGAAATGCCGGCACTGGCTTCGCCGTGCGCGGATCGCGCGAACTGCGCGTCACAGGGGCGAGCCCCAACTTCAACGGTGACGTTCTCATCAAACTGCCGACCTACCGCTGGATCACGAACACCTTTGACCGCGGCAATGGGGGGCAGGCGGCCACTCAGTACTACAACATGTCTCTCGCGGGGGCGAACGGCAGCCTCAACCAGGCGAACTCCATCACGCTGACGCGCTGGGGCCCCCTGGCCCTGTTCAACAATTCGGCGAATCCGGTCTATGCCAGTGCGAACAACGACGACCGCATCAACGACGACGGCTTCACCAACTTCCGCAACGGCTTCCTGATGCTGGAAACTGACGTCAGTACTCCGAACACGGAAAACCTGGGCAATGTGGTGGCGGACTTCGGCACGAACTACATGTATCTGGATACACGTGCGGGGGGGCAGTTTGACGGTTCATTCGAGACCTTCACGCGCAACAATGGCGCGGTTCTCAAGATCTACGACGCGAATCCTGCCCACACCTGGGGCACGGGGGTGACGGATGACCGCCTTGCGCTCAATGATGCCACCGGCCTCGTCAAAGTGGGGGCGGATGCCCCTGGAACGACCAGCCAGAACATCGTGGTTGGTCTTTTCGGTGGAGTGGTGCCAACGCTGCAGACACCCACCATTTCCACACACACGCGCCCGCTCGAAACAGTCCAGGGGACGTACATGTACAATGGTGCGGGCACTGGTCTGATGACTTTGGACGGCGGCTTC
>DAORHS010000127.1:0-9330 GCA_035438165.1 Prosthecobacter sp. | reverse complement strand
TGTAGCTGACGCCCGGAAAGCCGTTGAAAACGGCCCCGCCGCTTTGCGGTACATAGATGCCCCCGGTGCCGGCGCCGATCGAGGCAATGCCCGTGCCGGTCCAACTGCGCGCCTGCCGGAAACCGTGTCCATGAAAACCAGTTCCGAAGCCGGGGAACCCGATCTGGCCCAGGCCCAAAACAGGTGCCAGCCCGCTGTAGCCGCCGAAAGGCTGCTGCATCAGCACGACCGGCCGCTGCGCCGCATACCGGGCCTGCGCCGCAATCATCGCTTCGGCGATCTTCGTTTCACGGGCACGGCGTGCTTTTTCCGCCTCCTTGCGTGCTTCGACGCGTTCCTTCTCGTAGGCGTCTGCTTTCGCGGCATCGTAGCCCAAGGCATGGCGCTGTGATTCGGTCAAATCAGTGAACAGCACTTTCGCGGTGCCCTTGCTGTGGGCAAACGACACGCCGTCGGGGTCGCGTTTGAGGATCTTGCAGTGCTGGTAGATTCTGCCTTGAGCGGTCTCAATGGTGGCGGGCTCAAGTGCGTACGCCGCCGCCGTGAGGCCAAGCTGAAGCGCGATGACGGAGAGCAGGATCGTTTTCATAGGCTTGAGTGGATTTGACCTCGTCAACGCGTTCGACGCCAGCTTTTATTGCTTCGCAAAACCGAAGCATTGGGTCAGCGGAAGATGCGCAGCACGTTCCCAAACGAGCCAATGCCCACACCGACGCGGATGCCATGGCCCACATTCCAGCTTCCGATGACGGTGGGGCCATACACCGGTGGGTAGCCTCCTCCATAGTAGCCCCCATACGGATAGCCGCCGTATGAATAGCCATTGTAATAGGGGTAGCCATAGCCGTATCCGGAATAGTAGCCGCCTCCATATCCATAAGGGTAGGTGCCCCAGCGCGAGAAACTGCCGCTGCGGTAGGCGCTGCCGCCGATCGCCGGACCCGTGATCGGAGTGCCGACCCATGAGGGAGTCTGAAAGCTCGTGACAGACAGTTTTTCTCCCGGCAGTGCGAGGGACATCGACGATGTGGCGGGGGACTGGGCGGCTGCGATTTGACGGGCGGCGGCCAGATAGCTGGCTTCGGCCATCTGCGCCTCCATCAGTTTCTCCTGCATCGCGATCTCCTGCTGCTTTTGACGCTCCTTCTCCGCCTGGCGCAGCGCAGCCTGTTCCTTCTGGTAGGCGGCCTCCACCTTCGGATCGTAGCGGAACTCACGCCGCAGATTCCCCGGCAGATCTTTGAAGGCGATCTTGGCCGCGCCATGCCGGTGCGTGAAGCTCACCCCGTCCGGGTACACGCGCATGACCTTGCATTCGTAGAACGACTTCCCGTCTCGGGTGGTGATCGTGTCGTAGTTTTTCGGTGCGGCCACGGCTGGAACCACACTCAGCAGCAGGGCGGTGAACAAAACGGATCGTTTCATGAGAGACCTCCAAGGGTGATATCTGAGACAGACAACGAAGGCGGGGCCGCCGTTGCATCGAAGCCAGTGTCAGAATCTCAAGAACGTCCCGGTGCAGCTTCAAGCCATCGGGCAGCTCAGCCAGAACGTCGTCGTATTGTTCTCCGAAGCCACGCCGATCTGGATGTTCATTTGATGACTGAGCATCGCGGCAATCGTCAGCCCGAGGCCGAGGTGATTGCTGTTCTTCGAGCCGTGGAACGGACGGAAAACCTCCTGCATCTTTTCCGGGGCGATCTGGGAGCCCGTATTGCTCACCAGTATGTCCACGCGGCGCTGTTCGGCCGGCGTGATCGCACCGGGGCCGCAGATCTTCAGCGCGCATCGGCCGCCGCCCTTGGCTGCAGCTTCAGCGGCGTTTTTCAGCAGTTCCGTGAGGATGTCTTTGAACTTCGTCGGATCCACAATGACCGGCGGCAGGCCGGGCTGAACATCGGCCTCCAGTTGCACGCCTTCTTTTTGAAAAGGCTCCATCACGGCGCCTTCGATCACGGGGAGGTATTCATTCAGGCCCAGCGACTGCAGACTGATCTTCGCACAGCCCCCGGCGGAGCGGATGCGCTCGCTCAAGTTCGTCACGCCCACGGAAGCCTCGCGGATGTGCTGCATGTTCTCGCTCACGCCTGGATCGAGATCCTCCTGCATCAAAATCAGGCTGCTGAAGCCCTGGATCACCGCCAGCAGGTTGTTCAGCTTGTGCGTCAGTCCACGTAGCAGTTCCTGGTGGAAGCCTTCGCTGTGTTCTTGGCCGAGGTTCAGTGACGTGGGGAAGTAAAACTGCATGGCGAGGGGGTGCGTGGACAGGCCGGAGTAATGCAGTCGGGCTGCGGCGGTGTAAACGCGAATTTGGCGACTTCTTCCGTGCGGTGTGACTAAAAACTGGCGTCGGCACGGGCATCTCGCCACTGTCGCACGCCATGGCACTCCTCGAAGTCAGACATCTCACCAAGCGCTGGCCCACCGGGCGGCTGGCGCTCGATGACGTGAGCTTCGAAGTCCGCGAGGGCGAAATCCTCGGCCTCCTTGGCCACAACGGCGCGGGCAAGAGCACCATCATGGGCATCACGCTCGGCATGGTGCGTCCGGATGCGGGTGAAGTGCGCATCGGCGGGCGCAGCGTGCAGAAAAGTCGCGATGCGGCGCTCCAGCAGATCGGTGCGATCTACGAGGCCGCCGTGTTTTACGAGTACCTCAGCGGATGGCAGAATCTGCGCGTGCTCTGCTCGCTCTCCGGCTGGTGGGACGAGCTGGAGGTGAAGCGCGTCGTGCAAATGGTCAATCTCAACCGGGCCATCCAGCAAAAGACCGCCACCTACAGCCACGGCATGCGTCAGCGTCTCGCGCTCGCCCAGGCCATGCTCCCGCAGCCGAAAATCCTGCTGCTCGACGAGCCCACCGACGGTCTCGATCCCGAGGGCATCCGCGAATTCCGCGAGCTCATCCTGCATCTGCGCAAACACCATGGCATGACGATCATGCTCAACTCGCATCTGCTGGGCGAAGTCGAGCAGATGTGCGACCGCTGCGTCATTTTGAAGGATGGTAAAAAAGTGTTCGAGGGCGCCGTGCCTTCGCAGGAAAAATCCCGCCGCATCTATCAGCTCGACACCAGCGACATTGGCCTTGCACGCGAAGTGCTCGACCGCTGTGGTGCCACGATGGACAAGCACGGTATCGTCGAGGTGCCGCTCAACATGGAGCCGCACGAACTCGTCGCCGCGCTGGTGAACGGCCAGGTGCAGGTCAACACCTGGCAGCTGCACCGGCGCACGCTGGAAGAACTTTACATGGGACTCTCCTCGAAATCATGACGCTCTTCTTCCAGCAGTGGTATGGCGAGCTGTTGAAGCTCTTCGCCCGGCGCCGCACCTACATCGGCTTCGGCGCTTTTGTGGCGCTGCAGATTCTTGTGTTTCTCCTCATCAAAAAGTTTGGGCTGCCCACCCAGCGGCTGATTGCCGGATCAGGTGAGAATGTGAGCTATTACCTGTCGGCTTTGACGCTGGCCAGTTTTGTCATGGGCGTTTCCGTCTTTCTGCTCGGAGCGCTGTTCCTCAGTCTGGTGGCAGGAGACATCGTCGCCAAGGAAGGTGAAGACGGTCACATGCGGCTGCTTCTGGCGCGTCCGGTCAGCCGCTTTCGTCTCCTGCTGCTCAAATACCTGACCTGCACCGGCTATGCGGTTTTTTTGATCCAGTTTCTCGCCTGGACGGCGTTTTTGCTCGGCCTGGCGCTGTATGGCTGGGGTGGTGGCTATTTTGCGCTTGTGCCAGAGGTCTCCGTCGTGGCGTTTTATGACTGGGGGCCGGGGTTGCAGCGCTACGCCCTGAGCTCGCTCTATCTCGGCCTCAGCATGACCACGATCAGCAGCATCGCCTTTTTTCTTTCCTGCTTCCGCATCAAACCCGCCGCCGCCACCATCGGCGCGCTGACCTACATCCTGGTGGACTTCATCATGCGCACCAGCGGCTTCATGGACAACTACCAGCACCTGCTCATCACGAAGCACATGGCCTGCTGGGGCCGCATCCTCGCGGAAAACATCGACTGGCCGCTCATCTGGCGTGGCTACGCCGTCGTCTTTGCAGTAAACATCACCCTGTTCACCCTGGGCTATGCCGTGTTTGAATCCAGAGATCTAAAGTCATGAATGTCATCAACAACATCCGCCAGCTTCGTTCCTGGAGCTCCATCAACAAAGGCACGCGCTGTGTCTTTGTGCCGACGATGGGCGCTTTGCACGACGGCCATGCCGCGCTCATCCGTGCCGCACGCGAGATCGCCGGCCAGAACGGCAATGTCGCCGTCAGCATCTTCGTCAATCCGCTGCAGTTCGGGCCCGGCGAAGATTTTGGCAAATACCCGCGCACCCTCGTCGAGGACCTCGCACTCGCCCGCGACAACGGTGCCGACATGATCTTCGCTCCGAAGTCCGAGGAGCTTTTTCCGCCGGACCGCAGCATCGTGCTGCACGAGACCAGCCTCTCACAGCTTCTCTGCGGTGCCAGCCGTCCCGGTCACTTCGATGGCGTGTGCACCATCGTCACGAAGCTCTTCAATCTCGTTCAGTGCGACGACGCGGTCTTCGGCAAAAAAGATTATCAGCAGTTCGCCATCATCCGCCGCCTCGTGCGCGATCTCGACTTCAACGTCGTGCTCCATGGCATCGACACCGTGCGCGAAGCCGACGGTCTCGCCATGAGCAGCCGCAACCGCTACCTCAGTCCGGAAGAGCGTGCACAAGCCCCCGCGCTGCGTGCGGCGCTCGTCGCCGCACGCGACGCCTGGAAAAATGGCGAACGTGATCCGGCTGTCCTGCCCGCGCTCATCACCAAACACCTCCAGGAGCACGCACCGCTTGGCCGCATTGATTATGTCTCTGCCGTCGATGCCACCTCCTTGCAGCCTGTGTCCGCCACCACCGAGCTCGTGGTCATCGCCGCAGCCGTCTTCTTCGGCACCACACGTCTCATTGACAACATCGAGTTGAAATAACGTACGACGAGCACTCCTGTCCGTCGAATCTGCGTCCCCATGTCCGAACTCCTGCCCAGTCACTCCGCCGAAGGCTACGACCTCGAAGTCGTGCGCCGTGTCTGGAGCCTGGCACAGCCCATTCCCGGCAACGACCCCGAGGTCTGGCGCAAGGACGAGTTTGGCGCCTGGATTCACCGAACCGATTATCGCAACCGTCATTCCGACTTCGGCTGGGAGATCGCCGACTACGGCTACAGCCGCCGCGGCCTGGGCCTCGCCTCCCTGCGTCCCATGCAGTGGCAGAACTACCTCGACTTCATGGTCGCCGCCCGCAACCAGGCCGTCGTCACCGCCGATGGTCTGCGCAACGCCCGTCGTCTGCTCTGAGGCAGGAGAGCCGCGAAAGTCCGTCGTGCGCGCAGTCGTTGTTACCCCGCACATGATTCGCCCCGCCCTCATCTCGATCCTCGCAGCCGCCACCGCGCACGCTGCGGGCACGGACTTTGCCAAGGACGTTTTTCCCGTCCTTCAGCGCGCCTGTTTCGAGTGCCACGGCAGCGAAAAACAAAAAGGGGAGCTTCGCCTCGACGTCACCTCGCCGAAGCATGTCGAAATCGGCAGCGACCTGCTCCGCCGCGTGGCCCTGCCCAAAGAAGACAAGGAAGCCATGCCCAAGCGCGGTCCGCGTCTCACCGCCGTCGAGATCCATCATCTCCGTGACTGGATCGATGCTGGTGCGAAGTGGCCCGACAAACTCGAAACGCTCAAGCACTGGAGCTACATCCCGCCGCAGCGTCCCGAGTTGCCCGCCGTGCAGAACAAGACGTGGCTGAAAAACGAGATCGACTCATTCATTCTCGCCCGGCTCGAAGCCGAAAAACTCACCCCATCGCCCGAAGCTTCTCCCGAAGTCCTCATCCGCCGCCTCAGCCTCGACCTCACCGGCCTTCCGCCGACTCCCGCCGAAGTCGAATCCTTCGTCCATGAATGCCGCTCCGGTTCGTCATTCGTCATTCGGAATTCGTCATTGGAGGCGCTCGCCGACCGCCTCCTCGCCTCCCGCGAATTCGGCGTCCGCTGGGCGCGCCCCTGGCTCGATCTCGCCCGCTACGCCGACTCGCACGGCTTTCAGCGCGACGATTTGCGCGAGATCTGGGCCTACCGCGACTGGGTCGTGAACGCGCTCAACGCAAACATGCCCTTCGATCAGTTCACGCTCGAACAAATCGCCGGCGATCTGCTGCCCAACGCCACGCCTGACCAGATCACCGCCACCGGATTCCATCGCTGCACGCCCACGAACGTCGAAGCCGGAACCGAACCCGAAGAAAGCCGCATCAACCAGGTCATCGACCGTGTGAACACCACCGGCGCCGTCTGGCTCGGCACCACGCTCGAATGCGCCCAGTGTCACAACCACAAGTACGACCCCTTCACGCAAAAGGATTTCTACTCGCTGCTCGCCTACTACAACAACACCGAGAAGGAAGCCGAACGCAAAGACGCCAAAGTCCCCGGTTCCATCGCCTTCATCGGCTCGCCCATGAAGCTCAGCGATCCTGAGCGTGACGCCCGGCGCCAGGAACTCGCGGCGCAGATGAAAGCGCTCAACACGCAGATCACCGCGCGCCAGCAGCAGCTCGCCTCCGCCGTCGGCCAGCGGGGAAGCCCGGCCGCCGCACCCCCGGCCCAAACCACATCATCGAATCCCGTCAAAGCGCTGAAGCCCAGCACCTTCATCACCGAGAGCGATGCCGAGTCCGAACTTCAACCCGACGGCAGCGTGCTTCTCACCGGCCCTGTTCCCGAAAAAGACACCTACACGTTCGAGGCCGAACTCAGTGGCGGCGAACTCAGCGGCCTGATGCTCGAAACACTCACGCATGCCTCCATTCCTGGCGACGGTCCCGGCCGCGGCGGTGCGAACCGTCCCAACTTCGTCCTGCACACCTTTGACTGCACGCTCACCACGCCGGATGGCAAAACGCAGCCGCTGCAATTCGGCAACGCCTACGCGGATTACTCCCAAAACGGTTACGCCGTCACCAGCCTCGTCGAGCAAACCGGCAAAAAAGCCTGGGCCATCGGCCAGCGCTTCGGCGAACCGCATTGGGCCGCGTTTGAACTCAAGCAGCCCGTGCCAGTCACCGTCGGCACCAAGCTCAGCATCCGCATGGAGCAAAACTACGGCAACGGCCTCGTCATCGGCTGCCTGCGCGTTTCCAGCATCACCGGCGACGTCGCCGCCTGCCTGCCCGAAGTCGAGGACGCCGAACCCGTCGCCAAAACACGCGGGAAAGGCAAAGCCGCCCCCGCTGCGAAGCCGCAGGATCCCGAACTCGCCAGACTCGATCGTCAGAAGACGGCGTTGCAGAAACAAATCACCGCGCTCGATCCCGTCACCACCGAAGTCATGCGCGAGCTTCCGCAGCCGCGCATGTCCGCCATTTTCAAACGCGGCGTCTATACCGATCCCGCCGATCCCGTCACGCCGGGCGTGCCTGCCGTGTTCAATTCCAAACTCAACGGTCCGCCCAACCGCATCACGCTCGCCAAGTGGCTCGGCAGCCGTGACAATCCGCTCGTCGCTCGTGTCACCGTGAACCGCTGGTGGGCCGAGCTGTTTGGCCAGGGCATCGTCAGCACGCTCGAAGACTTCGGCATCAAAGGCGCGCCGCCCAGCCACCCCGAACTCCTCGACTGGCTCGCCGTCGAGTTCATGGACAGCGGCTGGGACATGAAGCACGTGCTCAAAAAGATCGTGATGAGTGCCGCGTATCGGCAGCAGAGTTCTTTTACAGGAGATAACAAAGAAAACGGAGGTCAGAAAAGCTCTCCGTTATCTTCGTTGTCTCCTGTTCAAATCGACCCGGAGAATCATCTCCTCTGGCACGGCCCACGTTTCCGTCTCGATGCCGAACTCATTCGTGACAACGCCCTCGCCATCGCTGGTCTGCTCAATCTGAAGCATGGAGGCGTTCCCATCCGCCCGCCACAGCCCGACGGCCTCTGGCAGAAGGTCGGCGGTCAGCAGTACAGCTACGTCGTCAGTCCCGGCGCGGAACAGTATCGCCGGGGTCTCTACGTCGTGCTGAAGCGCGGCTCACCCTATCCCAGCTTCATGAACTTCGACGCCAGCGCCCGCATGGCCTGTGTGGTGCGCCGTTCGCGCAGCAACACGCCGCTCCAGGCGCTCACGCTGCTCAACGATCCTGTCTATGTCGAAGCCGCCAAGGCCTTCGCCCGCCGCATCGTCGTCGAATCACCCAGCCAGGACCTCGATTCACACCTGCAGCACGCCTATCGCATCGCATTGGCACGCGCACCGCAGGTCAAAGAGTTGAGCGTGCTCAAATCCCTCTGGGAAACCCAGTTCGACGCCGCGAAGGCGGATGCAAAGAGCACCCAGGCGCTCGGTGCCGGCTTCGAGCTTCCGAAAAATCTTCCGGCCGCCGAATTCGCCGCCTGGTATGCCGTGGCGAGCGCGATTCTCAATCTTGACGAGTGCATCACGAAGGGCTGATGCGGCATTCGCCAAGAATAGGCTGGTGATGGCGTTCTTTGTGCGGCTAATTTACCGCTGCAATGCTTCCCAACGCGCCGACATCCTGCCCGCACTGCTCCTCCGATGAGCAGAAGCCGGCTGTCGCGACGAATCTTCCGCCTGCGGCCTACATCTGCCCGATGTGCGAAGACGTGCGCTCGGACAAGCCCGGCGCATGTCCGCACTGCGGCATGGCCTTGCAGAAGAACCCGCTGGCGCAGCGCAACGAGCCCGAATGCTGCGGCGACGGCGGCGATGACGAAGTGCGCGACCTGTGGTGGCGCGTGCGCTGGAGCGCTGCCATGACCGTGCCGGTCGTGCTGCTCTCGATGGGCATGGACCTGCCGGTGATCCGCGACATTTCGCACGATGCCTCCGGCTGGATGCAGTTTGTCTGGGCCACGCCGGTCGTGTTCTGGGTCGGCTGGCCGCTGCTGGCGCGTTTTGCCAGATCGTTGCGCACGCTGCACTTCAACATGTTCACGTTGATCGGCATCGGCGTGCTGGCGGCCTGGACTTACAGCACTTATGCCGTCTTTTTTCATCCTCCTTACATCCGCACCGGTATTGGAAGCGGCGAGGGACCTGCCGGACCATTGCCTGTTTACTTTGAAAGCGCCGCCGTGATCACCGTGCTGGTGCTGCTCGGCCAGCTTCTCGAACTGCGTGCGCGCAATGCCACGGGGTCGGCCATCCGGGCGCTGATGAATCTGACGCCGAAGACCGCGCTGGTCGTGCGTGATGGCAACGAAGTCGAAACGCCGGTCGAGGAGATCCAGATCGGCGATGTGCTGCGCATCAAGCCGGGAGCAAGCATCCCGGTGGACGGCGTGGTGACCGAAGGC
>DAORHS010000126.1:0-9374 GCA_035438165.1 Prosthecobacter sp. | reverse complement strand
TGGTATGACGCCCTGGGCCGTTTTTTTGGCACGGGCGTGCAGGATGCGGTGCATGCCTTGATCGCGCAGATCTTCCCTCTGACCGCGATCGTGGTGGCGGCGGGCTTTTACCTCTTTGAACTGCGCCGGTGGTTTGCACGCGCGGCACGGCCGCTGCTCTTCAGCTTTGCCGCAGTGTCGGGCATGCTGGCGCTGCTGGCGGTGAGCGGCTATGGCGTGAACCATGCGCCGGATGCCGCGGAGCTGGCGGGCGGAAGGAAGCGCCCGAAGAACATCGTCATTCTGGGATCGGATTCGCTGCGGGCGGATCATCTTTCCTGCAACGGCTATCACCGGCTGACCTCGCCGAACATCGACCGCATCGCGGCGAAGGGTGTGAATTTCCAGCGCTGCCTGACGCCGATCGCCTCGACGCTGGAATCGCTCACGAGCCTGTTTTCCTCGCAGTATCCGCACACGCACGGAGTGCGGCACATGTTCCCGAATCGCGCGATGGTGGACCGGGCGAACCGTGAAGCACCTTCGCTGGGCGCGGAACTGCAGCGGCGCGGCTATGACACGGCGGTGATCGGCGACTGGTGCGCCTGCGGCTTCACCGAGCTGCCGATGGGCTTCAAGGACGTCATCGTCTCCGACTTCGACAACTTCCGGGTGTACATGAGCGAGGCGGTGTTTTTGCATCATCAGATCCTGCCGCTGTTCTTCGACAACCGGGTGGGGCACATGCTGTTTCCGAAGCTCAAGTCCTTCGCCAACTACATGACGCCGGAAGTCGTCACCGACCAGGTCATTGACCGGCTCAGGCAGCGGGCGGCGGACCAGAAGCCGTTTCTGCTGTTTGGATACTACTCCTGCACGCACCTGCCTTACAAGACGCCCACCCATTATGCGCGGCTGTGGACGGACCCGAAGTACGCCGGCCAGCACAAGCATGAGCTGGCGCTGAACGTGGACGAGTTCATCGGCAACACCGACATCAACGAGAAATGGAGCAAGCTGCCCCGCGAGGAGGTGGCGCAGATCACCGCGCTCTATGACGGCTGCGTGCGCATGTTTGACGACAGTGTCGGTCGTGTGGTGGCGGAGCTCGAGAAGCAGGGGTTGATGGATGACACCGTCATTCTCATCACCGGCGACCACGGGGACGATCTCTTCGAACCGAACTGCACCTTTGGCCACGGCACGACGTTCAACGGCGGGGACCAGGCCAACCACGTTCCCGCCATCTTCCACATTCCCGGCGTCGATCATCCGCAGCGTCATCCGCAGATCTCACGCACGCTCGATTTTGTGCCGACGCTGCTCGACCTCGTCGGCATTCCGGCGGATTCACGCTTCGAGGGCACGAGCCTGGCGCCGCTCATCCGCGGTGAAAAGAAGAGCCTCGGTCTCGCCTACTTCGGTGAAAGCAGCTACCTCTTTTTCAAGCGCACCATTCCTGGCGAGGAGCCGCTCTTCATTCCTCCGATGGATGAAACCACGTTCATCGATCCCGACTTCGACTTCCACTTTGTGCTCAAGGACAAGTTCCAGGATGCCGTGCTGAAGACCAAGGAGCACTGCGTGCGCACCGAGCGTTTTAAATACGTTCGCACGCCAGGGGTTGGCCATTCCATCGAACGACTCTTTGATCTGCGGGATGATCCGCATTGCGAGCGTGACGTGAAGACTCGTTTTCCCGAGGTGAAGGCGCGTCTTGCCGCCGCCTTGGATCAGTGGCTCACCATGCAGCGGCAGAGCACCACCGCGGAGATCTACGGCATTCTCGGAGAGGAGAATCTTCAACCCGTCGCGCCATGAATGACGCCGACCTGCCGCACCTCGTCATCGGCGCGTGTATGAATGTGCATCGTGCCCTCGGTCCGGGGCTGCCCCGGGATGCGTATGAGGAATGCCTGGCCGTCGAGCTGCGGGAAATGGAGTTCGACTTCAAACGCAACGTGCCGCTGCAGTTCGACTACCGCAGCCGCCGCATTCAGACGACGGCCCGCCTTGATTTTGTCATCGGGGCTTCGCTGCTGCTGCTGGTTCGATCGCAGGAGGAGATACCCAAACGGGAGCAGCAGGAGCTGGAGTCGAAGGTGAAACTGTGCCGGCTCAGGGCGGGGCTGATCGTCAATTTCAATGTCAGCAGTCTGCGGAAGGGCATTCATCAGATCACTGTGAAGCGCCGCGAGCCGCCCAAAACATGAGCGTTCCACCCCTGATGGATTTGCCCCGTTTCTGGTCGTGATCTCCCTGCCGCACAGGGGGTAAAAGAGGATGGGTAAGCGATGGAGATATTTTATCTTTATACGTAGATTGTGAAAAAGCCGCTATTTCGTGGCGTTTGTCCGCCCATGAAGAATCCCTTCCTGCTCCCCCTTTTAACTGTCGGTCTGCTTTCCTCCTCTGCGTTTGCAGCAGGCAAGCTGGATGCTGTGTCTGCAGCCAGACAGATTGATTCCATTCTGGCCAAAGACTGGGCGGCCAACAATCTCAAAGGCAATCCAGCCGCCGATGACAACACCTTCGTCCGGCGCATCTATCTGGACATCATCGGACGCATCCCGACCACGCGAGAGGCGGAGGAATTCCTGTCCTCCAAGGACGCCGGCAAGCGTGCGAAGCTCATCGACAAGCTCCTCGCCTCAGAGGCCTACGTGCAGCACTTCTTCAATTACTGGGCTGACGTCCTGCGCGTGACTTCCAACGGCAATCAAACCGGTGCCATCACCGGGGCGGCGTATGCGACCTTCGTCAAAGAAAGCCTCCGTCAAAACAAGCCTTACGACCAGTTTGTCCGCGACATGGTGGCGGCGCAGGGAAAGGCCTGGGACAATGGAGCCATCGGATACTACATGCGCGACCGCGGCATGCCGCTCGACAACATGGCCAACACGGTGCGTGTCTTCCTGGGCACCCGCATTGAGTGCGCCCAGTGCCACAATCATCCCTTCGACAAATGGTCGCAGATGCAGTTCTACAAGATGGCGGCCTTCACCTACGGCGTGCAGACGCTGGACTACACGGGTGGAACAATGGGCGACGTGTCAGACCTCCTGCGCGAAAAGGAAAACATGATCCGCGCCTCGATCAAAGAGCCGCAGCGTCCCCAGCGCCCAAAGACGAACGGCAAGATGTCCAAGGAGGAACGAACCAAGCTCGAACAAACCTATCAGCGCGAGCAAAAGGCCTATGAGGAGCAGATGAAGGTCGTGAACCAGAAGCGCAACGAGGCCCGTGAAAAATTCCGCAGGGAGCAGCGCGGCTACCAGGAGGCCATGACCGATGTGCGCAACACCATGCGCTACACCTCCGTGAGCAGCCGCGACCGCCTGCCCACGCTGCCACACGATTATCAGTACACTGACGCCAAGCCGAGGTCCAGCGTCGAACCGGGTACCATGATGGGGCATGAGTGCATCACCCAGCCCGGTGAAACGCCGCTCCAGGCCTACGCCCGCTGGATGACCAGCCCTGAAAACCCTCGCTTCACCACCGTCATCGCCAACCGTCTGTGGAAGCGGGTCTTCGGCCTTGCCCTCATCGAACCCTTGGATGAACTCATGGACACCACCGTGCCGATGATTCCCGAGATGGAGAAGCATATCGAGAAGCTCGTGGTGGACATGAACTACGACATGAAGGCAGTTCTGCGTGTCCTTTACAACACCAAGGCCTATCAGGCCCAGGTCACCCGCGAGGAGCATGCGCCGGGCAATGTCTATCACTTCACCGGGCCGCTGCTGCGCCGGATGAGCGCCGAGCAGATGTGGGACTCCTTCGTCACCCTCATCAACCCCAGCCCTGACATGATCAACCAGGCCAATCGTGAGGTGATGGAGCAGCGCATCCTTCAGGCCAAGAAGATCGCCGACAGCGTCGAGTCCCTCTCGGCGGAAGAGGCCTTCGCCGGTCTCAAGAAGGCGGCAGACATCTACAGCAAGAACCGCGAGCGCACCGACGTCCAGCAGAAGCTCTATGCTGAAGCCCGTGTCGCCGCCAAGGAGGCCCGTGACGCGGCCGACGCCATGCCGGAAGGCCCCGCCAAGGTTGCGGCGGTTCAGAAAGCCGATGAATTGCGCAAAAAATCCGACAGCATTCGCAGCGAAGTGAACCGTATCCAGAACGAAGGACGTCGCGTCACCTACGCCGAGGTCATCACCACAGGGCAGAAGAAGCTGTTTGAGAAGGTGACCGGCAAGCCCTACCAGACCGTCGCCCTCAACACCAAGGGCGGCTCCGCCGAGGCTCCTGCCATGATGAGCGGTGGCGGAGACATGATGATGATGTCCAACGGCACTCGGACTGAGAAAATCATCATTCCTGGCTATGACCGCAAGGAACTCAGCAAGGAAGAGAGACAGGCCGTGGCCGACAAAGCACGTGCTGCCTATGCCGAGGAAGCCGAGTTCTTTGGTATTCCTGAGAAGGAGCGCAAGTCCTACATCAACACCCGTGAGCAGATCAGCCGCAGCACGCTTCGGGCTGCTGAACTCGAAAGCCCCGCTCCTCGAGGCCACTACCTCCGTGAGTTCGGTCAGAGCGACCGCGAGACCATCGAGAATGCCAACAATGACGCCAGCGTTCCCCAGGCGCTCGCCATGATGAACGGCAGCCTGCTGCCGCAGATCACCAGCCGCTACAGCCAGCTCATGCTCACCGTGAACAAGGCTCCGTACCCGGATGACAAGGTGGACGCCGCCTACATGACCATTCTCTCCCGCAAGCCCGGCGCGAACGAGAAAGCCGTCTGGCTCAAGGCGCAGGACAGCGGTCTGACGAGCATGGAAGACCTTGTGTTCTCCCTCCTCAACACGCAGCAGTTCATTTTTATTCAGTAAGACAGGTCCAAAACCAACAACACACGCGCACATCCCATGAACCAGGAACTCGCCACCAAACTCGTTCGCTCGGGTGAAATCACCCGCCGCGACTTCGCCGCCAAAACCGCCAGTTCCCTCCTCGGAGTTGGCCTGCTTGGCAGTTCGCTCACCAGCAGGTCCTTTGCCGCCTTTGAGGGCTCCTCAAAGCTCAAGCAGGCGGCCACCGCGAAGAACGTCATCTACCTCTACATGAGCGGTGGCCAGTCCCACATGGACACCTGGGATCCCAAGGAAGGTGTCGAAACCGCCGGCCCGACGAAGCCCATCAAGACCAGCGCCGACGGCGTCCGCATCTCCGAATACCTGCCGCTCACCGCGCAGCAGATGCACCACGCCACCGTGATTAACTCACTCACCTCCACCCAGGGGGCTCATGAGCAGGGGAACTACATGATGCACACCAGCTATGAGCTGCGCGGCACCATCCGCCATCCTGCCATGGGCGCCTGGCTCAACGTCTTCCAAGGCGGCGGCAACAGCACCCTGCCGAACTTCGTCTTCATCGGCAATGACAGCCGCCATCCCGGCGCGGGCTTCTTCCCAGCCGCGCAGGCGCCGTTGTTCGTCAGCAATCCTGAAAACGGGCTCAAGAACATCAAGAACGGCAGCCCCGAGGAGAAATTCCAGGCCCGCATGAAGCTTGCTGACGAACTCGACAAGGACTTCCGCACCACCTACCCCCATCGCAATGTGAAGGCCTACGCTGACATGTATGACGATGCCATGGCCATGATGAAGTCTGAAGACCTCAAGGCCTTCGACCTCAGCGAAGAGCCCGGTGAACTTCGTGCCGCCTACGGCAGGGAGGCCTTTGGTCAGGGCTGCTTGCTCGCCCGTCGTCTCGTCGAGCGCGGTGTGCGTTTCGTCGAGGTTTCCCTCGGCGGCTGGGACACGCACAACGCCAACTTCGTCGCCGTGCCGGAGCGCTGCGACACCCTCGACAAGGGGCTCGCCACCCTCGTCTCCGATCTTCACAACCGCGGCCTGCTTGAGGACACCCTCATCGTGCTGACCTCTGAGTTCGGCCGCACGCCGGACATCAACCAGAACGCCGGTCGCGACCACTATCCGAAGGCCTTCTCCGCCGTCACGTTCGGCGGTGGTGTCAAAGGCGGCTACACCTACGGCAAGACCGACAAGGAAGGCCGCGAAGTCGTGGAGAACAAGGTCAAGATCCAGGACTTCAACGCCTCGATCGCCTACGCCCTCGGTCTGCCGCTCGATCAGGTCATCTACAGCCCCAGCAAGCGTCCGTTCACGATTGCGGATAAAGGCCAGCCGATCACCGACCTGTTCGCGTAAACGCCGCCCTCATCTTAATAACCACGAACACGCGACGCCTCATCAGCGTCGCGTGTTTTCTTTTGTGCGATTGGCAAATCAAGGCTGGCACCCAGAGGAAAGCACCAGACTCACCCCTTGGTCTTGCTCACGAGCCGCACGCCCTCGATGCGCATCTTTTTGTCGGTCGCCTTGCACATGTCGTAAATGGTGAGCGCTGCGATGCTCACGGCCGTGAGCGCTTCCATTTCCACGCCGGTGGGTGCCACAGTCAGCGCGGTGGCGGTGATGTGGACGGCCTTCGCACGCAGTTCGAACTCGACCTGCACCTTGCTCAGCGGGATCTGATGGCAGAGGGGAATCAGATATTGCGTCTGCTTCGCGGCTTGAATGGCGGCGATGCGTGCGATGCTCAGAACGTCGCCTTTCTTGATCTGGTTCTTGCGAATGAGGTCGAGTGTGGAGGGCGCGAGAACGATGCGGCCCTCCGCGACGGCTTCACGACGAACGGACGGCTTGGCGGAGACATCCACCATGGCGGCTTCGCCTTTGCGGTTGAGATGAGTGAGTTTGGGCATGAATGAAAATGTCAGGTGTTAGAGGTTATGAGCTCTGTATGACGCATTTCATAACCCAAAACTCGTAACTCATAACCTTCCTCACCCCCCGATCGCAATCATGCGGCGGTTGGGCTGGTAGTTGTGGCGGAAGTCGTGCTCCTTGGGCTTGCGGGCGACGACGTTTTGGAAAAACGCGGCCAGTTCGACATCGCTGCAGCCGCCGCGCAGCACGCTGCGCAGGTCAAATTCGAGGAAGCTGCCCAGGCAGGGGCGCAGCTTGCCATCACAGGTGAGGCGCAGCTTGTCGCAGTTCTCACAGAAATGCAGGTTCGTCATCGCACCGATAAAGCCGATCTTCTGGTCGGTGCCGGGGATGAGATGATACGCGGCGGGGCCGTTGGTGCGGAACTCCGGCAGCGGGGTGAGCGGGCCGGTGGTCTGCTCGACGAGTTTCCTCGCGGTGGCGATCGGGAGGAAGTTGTCCTCGCTCAGCACGTCCTGGGTGCTGACGGGCATGAGTTCGATGAAGCGCAGCAGGGCGTTTTTTTCGCGGGCGAAACGGATGAGCGCGGGCAGTTCCCGCTCCGTCTGGCCCTTCATGAGGACGCAGTTGAGCTTGATGGCCTGAAACCCGGCGGCAATGGCGGCCTCGATGCCTTCGAGAACGCGGGGCAGGAGGTCCCGGCTCGTGGTGCGCTGATAGACATCACGGTCCAGTGAGTCGAGCGAGATGTTCGCCGTGCGCACCCCGGCTTTGACAAGGCGCTCGGCCATCGTGAGGCCGTCCTCGGTTTTGGCGAGCAGCGTGCCGTTGGTGGAGATGCCGATGTCCTCAATACCGGGTATCCGGGCGAGTTCGGCGCAGAAGTCGGCCACGCCGGGGCGGGTGAGGGGCTCGCCGCCGGTGACGCGGATTTTTTTAATCCCCAACGTGGCGCCGACGCGCACGGAGCGCAGCATTTCGTCGTAGCTGAGGGTGTCATCCTTGGCGAACCAGGCCTGTTCCTCCTCGGGCATGCAGTAGCGGCAGCGTTCGTTGCACCGGTCGGTGACGGAGACGCGCAGATAAGAGATGCGATGGCCGAAAAGGTCTTCCACAACCATCCTAAACCACAGTCTGTGCTCCTGCTCAAGCCTCGGTATGCTGCAACGGGAGGCGCATGGTGAAGGCGGTCTCGATTCCGGGTGAACTGGTCAGTTCCACCGTGCCGCCATGTGCCTCCACGGCCCGTTTGACAATCGAGAGGCCGAGTCCGGTGCCCTTGATCTGCGAGGAGTGGTGTTTGTTGCCTCGGTAGAAGCGTTTGAAGACGAATGGCAGGTCGTGCGCCGGGATGCCAATGCCGTTGTCGCTGACCTTGAGCGTGCAGATGTCATCCCCCCACTCACCGGAGACGCGGATGACGAGACCGGGGCGGTTGTTCTCCTTGATGGAGTTTTCGATGAGATTGGTGAAGACCTGGTCCCAGTAAAAACGGTCCCCAGTGAGCTGGCCGCCGTCTTTGGGAAAGTCGTACTCGATGCGTGCGTCGCGCCCTTCGAGCATCGGGGCCAGATGGTCGGCGGCGTCCTTGGCGCAGGCCCTGACGTTGAAGGGTTCCATGTTCAGAGTGCTTCCGGCATCTTCCAGCCGTGAGATGGCGAGCATGTCTTCGATGATGCGGGCGATGCGCTTGCCGTGCTTTTCCATCACATCGAGGCTGCGTTTCATGGACGCAGGGGCCTTGGCCGCATCCTCCTGCAGCATCTCGATGTAGCCGTTGATGAGCGTGAGGGGCGTGCGCAGCTCATGCGAGGCGTTGGCGACGAAGTCCCGGCGAATCTGCTCGGTCATGGCGGATTCGGTCACGTCCTGGATCATGAGCCAGGCGCCTCCGCCCACGTCTGCGGCCAGCGGCGCGGCTTCGATCACGAAGTAGCGTCCGCCGAGGTTGGCACCGGCCCCGACATCCGAGGGCAGCATCTGAATGCGCCGGGTGGTGTGCCGTTTCTCGCTGATGGACTCCACCACGAGGTCCGAGATCTGATGATCGCGCACCTCTTCGATCAAGGCACGCCCGGTGTGGATTTCGGCACGCAGGAGCAGTTTCTTCAAGGGCTCGTTGGCATAGCGGATGTGCAGCGTGTCATCCACCAGCACGAGGCCCTGGCTGATTTCATCCAGCAGCGATTCAAACACCCGCCGCTGTTCCGCCTGCAGTTCCGCATGCTGGCGGGAGAGAAACACCGATGCGGCGTGGGCCGGCAGTTGATCCGCATCTCGCGCCCGCATTCCGAGCGTCCTGGCCACCTCTTCCCAGCGCTTCGTCCAGTACTTCTCACGCCGCACCCAGGCGATGAGGCATGCGGCCAGCAGCAGGGCGAGGAGGAGGGAGAGGGAGGTCATGCAGGCTGAGGGGGGGCGAGTTCCGTCTGGAACTGGAACCCGGTGCCCCGGATGGTGACGATATGTTCGCCGGCCGCACCGAGTTTTTCACGCAGACGTTTGATATGGGTGTCCAGCGTCCGGGTGGCCACGTCGCTGTTGTAGCCCCAGACATCGCGGAGCAGATCGGCCCGGCTGTGCACGGCGGTGTCGTTTTCCATGAGGGTGGTCAGCAGTTTGAACACGATGGTGGTGAGATCCAGCGGCGTGCCATCGAGAAACAGCTTCATGTTCTTGCGG
>DAORHS010000125.1:0-9383 GCA_035438165.1 Prosthecobacter sp. | reverse complement strand
GGAGGAGGCGTTGCCTTGCGCATGCAGAGCGCAAAACGCCGCGAAGAAGCCCGCGTCACGCTCCGGCAGCGCCCAGTGCGCGATGCCCTGGTCGAGGAAGGCAGAGCAGAAGCGGATGAGCACGTCATTGACGAGCAGATCGCTGTCCATGCCGCCGAGCGCACCGAGCAGATCGCGATGCCGAATCAGTGGCTTTGTCGTCGGTGTGCGTTCTCCCACGAGACGCACCCCTTCGCGGCAGACCTCCCACAGCGCGGACATGGTGAAGGCCTCCCATCGCCTGTCGCTCCAGTCTTCGATGCGTGTTTCTTTGAAGCGCAGGAACAGATCGTCGATCCACGCGGGCCGTTCCACGCCCGGCAGCGAACCGCGCAGCCTGCGCATGACCCAGTGCCGTGTTTCGGTGATGAGCCGCCGACGCTCGATCTCGGCCACGTCACGCCGTGCCTTCATGAGCGCGTCGGTTTCCGCCATGAACCAGTCCAGCTCGCGTCCGTCGCCGCTGAGCAGCGGATGCTGGAGCATCGCCAGCCGCAGTTCGAGCCGCTGTGAGAGACCGCACACGCTTTGCGCGGCCTTTTCGTCGAGATCTCGCTGCAAAACGGCGCGCAATTCGTCGAAACGGATGCGTCCGCGCGTCAGTTCCTCGCGGTAGCGGTCCTCGCTGAGATAGGGCTCGCATCCAAACACGAGAGAGCCCGTGCGCACCGCCTCGTCAAAGGTCTGATGCTCGAAGGCATGCAGCGTGTTGTGATGAATGAAAACGCCAATCGGCCCCTGCGCCGGCAGCAAATGCGCCGCATGCTGAATCTGGTGCGCAAGATGCTGGAGGGGATCGTTCATCAGAGGCTATGCCCTGGCGGCTGCCGGAAGGGATTTGCCCCGGCGTGGCGTGCCGTTTTGGGCGGGTTTGTACCATTCCTCATGCGTTTCGTCGATGTCCACATGTCCGCCGGTTTTCTCGTGGTTTTCGCGCCAGCCGTGCAGCGCCTCAAAGGCGGCGTGGTCGATGAAATCGACGGCGAGGTCGATATCGACATTGTGGCCGGGCGGGATGGTCGAAAGCTCGCCATTCAGCTTCGGCACGGAGGCAAAAGTGAGCGTGCCGCTGATCTGCACATGCCACTTGCCGTCACGCTGCTCCATTTTTACCGAGGTGTTCGAAAGGCGGCGCAGCAGAAAGAAGACACTGAGGCCCAGGCCGATGCCGACACCGGCGAGGAGGTTCACGCACGTGACGCCGAGCACGGTGGCCCAGTAGATGAAGACTTCGTTGTGCTTGGTCAGCTCCTCGATGTGATGGAGGTTCACCAGATTGATCCCCACATGGACCAGCAGGCCCGCGAGCACCGCCAGGGGGATTTGCTCAATCACACCACCGAGAAAGAGGGCGAAGATAAGAACCCACACGCCGTGAAAAATGGCCGACCAGCGGCTGGCGGCGTTCGCCATGATGTTTGCGGAGGATCGCACGATGACGCCGGTGACGGGCAGGCCGCCAAGCAGGCCGGAGACGAGATTCCCCGCGCCCTGGGCTCTGAGTTCTTTGTCCAAATTCGAGCGCACGCCGGAATGAAGTTTGTCCGTGGCAACCGCGCAAAGCAGTGATTCGATGCTGGCGATGATTGCCACCGTGAGCACGGCGGTCACAAACGGGCCCCAATGCTCCGGCGGCGCGAGTTTGGTCAGCGAGAAGGTTTCCGGCAGATCGACGCGCTTAACGTCCATCTTCATCACGATGGAGACGACGGTGCCGGCGACCACCGCCACCAGCGGTCCCGGAATGGCCTTGAGCGAGGGCACCTTGAGCCTTTTCCAGACCACGAGGATGGCGATCGTGAGGAAGCCAAGAATCGCCGCTTGCGTGTTGAGAATGCCGAGCTGCTTTGGAATGCCGATCAGATTTACCAGCGGTGAGCTCTGCGGGGAACCGCCGAGCACCACATGAATCTGCGCCAGCGCGATCGAGATGCCGATGCCCGCCAGCATGCCGTGCACGACGGACGGTGCGATGATGAGCGCTCCACGCGCCACCTTGAACCAGCCAAGCACAAGTTGCAGCGCGCCGGCACATGCGGTGATGAGACACATGGTTTCCCAGCCAAATTTGGCGACCAAACCTGCCACCACAACCGTCAGACCCGCCGCTGGCCCCGAGACCTGGAGCGGCGACCCCGCCAGCAAGCCGACGACAATCCCGCCCGCCACCGCGCCGATGAGACCCGCGATGATTGGCGCCCCGGATGCGAGCGCGAT
The DNA here is from genome assembly GCA_035438165.1 of Prosthecobacter sp. GTDB lineage: Bacteria > Verrucomicrobiota > Verrucomicrobiia > Verrucomicrobiales > Verrucomicrobiaceae > Prosthecobacter. The sequence continues at coordinate 7,127 of DAORHS010000125.1, read as the reverse complement.
GCCGAGCGAAAGCGGCACGGCGACGAGGAAGACAACGAGGGAGGCGGGAAGGTCACGGCGGAGGTTCATGGAGTGTGTGAGTGAAGTTGGTTTCGTGTGATGACTCAAACTGTGAACTGACTTTTCCGCCATCCCTCCCCGCGCAGGCTATTCCTCAACAGCCGGACACGGGTGGACGGACATGGTTTCATTAGCGCGGTCGCTTCACTTTGACCATTCCAACATCTCTATCCGACTCTTTGAGAAAACCGAAGAGTCTAGCGCCTGGATCTGGCCGCGCTGAAGACACTTTTTGACTCGGCGGCGATCACTGCGAGTGCGGGATGGCGCATGGCGCGCTCCAAGGTAATGAGATGGCATGAAAAACCGCAGCGCACCGGACGGCCCACGGGCAGCAGGCCGTAGCGGTCCACCGCCTCATCAAGCACCGCCGCCGCGATGGGCGCGAGGCCCATGCCGTCCGCGGCGGCTGTTTTCATCAGCGCGGCATCATCAAATTCCGCCACCACGCGCGGACGGATGCGATGGGAGTCGAACCAGCGGTCGATCTCGTGCCGCCAGGCCGTGCGGCTGGCTGGCAGCAGCACTGGCGCGTCTTTGAGCGAGGCGGGAAAGTTTTTCGTCAGCTTCTTCGACAGCGCCGGGGCTGCGCAGAAGATCACTGGCGACTCGCCGAGGAGATGATTGAACGCCTTCACGGGAAGCGATGATGGCGCGGCCTCATCCGACAAAACGACATCCAGCCTGCCCGCCGCGAGCGAGCCGAGAAGCTCCTGCGCATGCCCTTCCGCGCAGGAGAGCTGTAGATTCGGAAACGCTTTCACCGCAGGACGAATCAACCGCCAGGCGACGAGTTTGGGCAGTGAATCGGTGATCCCGACATTAAGCCGCAGGCTTCGTGTGCTGCCCAGCCCGTTCAGCGAGCGAACCATCTCCATGCCTAGCGAAAAAATCTCCGCCGCACGTTCCGTGACGAGCCTGCCCTGGGGGGTGAGCTTCATGCCACGGCCCGTGCGGTCAAAGAGCTGCTCATCCAGTGATTTTTCCAGCGCCTTGATCTGCGCGCTGATGGTCGGCTGTGACAGATGCAGCCGCGCCGCCGCCGCCCGCAGGCTGCCGGCGCGCGCGACCTCCCAAAACAGGCGTAGATGGTGGTAGTTCAGGTGGGGTTCGTTCATGAGCATTTAATTCGTAATTATCTCACTATAGATTTGAAACATCGAAATAGTCAAAGTTACATCCAAAAACACCTTCGGCACGTTCGTTCACCCAATGAACCCGATCTCGAATGGCTGACTCCCCCACAGCATCCGACAAACCCTCCCTTTCTATCGCAACTCTTGCGCAGCTCGCAGCCATCACCGGATGCGAGTTTGACCACGAGCGGGCGAGGATTGCCGTGCAAAACGCAATGAGGATGGATTTCGAACCTCTTTCACGGCTCGTTTCCGCTGCTGCGGAGGTTTACATGAAGGTTACCCCGGTGCGACAGCCGCTGGCGGAGGTGGCGTGGCATGCGCGGAATGACATGCCGGTCGTCATTTGGGGCGAAAAGGAGCAGCGCTGGGTCGTGGTGACCTTCGCGGGCTGGTTCCGCCTGCGTATCGCGGACGGGGATCATCCCACGCATCGTGTGAGCCTCTCACGCGGCGAACTGGTGCACTTGCTGGGGCTGAAAAGTGGAAATGAGGTCGTCGAGGCCGGCATCGTGCATCCGGAGCGGCCCGCGCACGCCATGAGCGTCCATGCGGATCCTGGGCATCATGAGCCCGTCAGCCCCGAGCGGCGTTTTTTCCGGCTTTTGAAGGCGGAGAGGCAGGACATCATCACACTGCTCATTTTTTCGGTGTTCTCCGGCATTTTGTACCTCGCCGCGCCGCTGGCGGTGGATGCGGTGGTGAGCAATCTGGCCTTCGGTGGCCAGTCGCGGCCGTATGTGCAGGCCATCGTGGTGCTCGCCATCGCGTTGTTTGGTGCTCTGGGGCTTCAGGCTGTTGTCAGTGGTTTTCAATATTACATTTCTGACATCATCCAGCGCCGCATCTTTGTGCGCACGGCGGCGGACCTCGCGTATCGGCTGCCACGCGTAAAAGCGCAGTCGCTCGATGAAGTGCATGCGCCGGAGCTGGTGAACCGCTTCCTGGATGTCGTCACGGCGCAGAAAAGCACCGCGCTGCTGCTGCTCGACGGTGTGAATCTCATCTTTGGCAGCCTCATCGGCATGCTCCTCCTCTCCTTGTATCATCCACTCATGCTGATGTTCGTCGTCATCCTGCTGGCTCTGATCGCGCTGAGCATGTGGCTGCTGGGGAAAGGTGCGGTGACCTCCAGCATCGCGGAATCCCGCGTGAAGTATGATGTGGTGAACTGGTTCGAGGAGATCGCGGCCTTCCCCTTCGCCTTCAAAGGCCCTGGCGGCTATCAGATGGCCTACGAGCGAGCAAACCATCTCGCCACCGAGTATCTCGCCCGCCGTGCCGGCCACTTCCGAATTGTCATGCGACAGATCGTGGCGCTGCTGGTGCTCTCCGTGACTGCGGCAGCCGTTTTGCTCATCCTCGGTGGCTGGCTCGTCGTCAGCCAGCAGATCACACTCGGCCAGCTTGTGGCCTCGGAACTCATCATGGGCACCATCGTGACCGCGATGGCGAAGATGGGCAAAAAACTTGAGGCATGGTATGACGCCATGGCCGCCATGGACAAGCTCGGCCACATCTTCGACCTCGAAATCGAGCGCGAGGATGGCGAGCAGCCTCTCGCCCGCGAAGGCGGCGCGGAGGTGCGTGCCTGCGAGATCTCGTTCGGTTATCACGAGCCGCTGTTCGCGAAAAAAAGCTTCACCGTGACACCCGGCAGCCGCGCGGCCATCGTCGGCCCTCATGGCTCAGGGGCGAGTTCACTGCTCGACATCTTGTTCGGCCTCCGCCAGCCCTCGGAGGGACATGTCAGCATCGACGGCCTCGATTTGCGCAGTTGGTATCTGGAGGCGCTGCGCGAGAGCGTGATGCTGCTGCGGCGCAACGAAATCGTCGATGGCACCATCATTGAAAATCTGCGTCTGGGCCGTGTCGATGTCGGTCTCGATGAAATCCGTGAGGCGCTGGAGCGCGTGGGTCTGCTCGATGTGCTGCTGCATCGTCCCGAGGGTCTAAATCTGCGTCTGAAGGTCGGCGGAGCGCCGCTCAGTGGCAATCAACGCACGCGGCTCCTGCTCGCCCGCGCCCTGGTGCAACGTCCGCGACTTCTTTTGATCGACGAACTCTTCGACAGCCTCGACGACGAATCCTTCAAGCTGCTCGAAACCGCCATCCTGGATCCCTCGCTCACCTGGACCGTCATCCTCGCCACGCGTGATCACGATGTCACCAAGCGCTGCGATCAGGTCATCGAGCTTGCGCCGTGCCATCTGAACGACGGTACGACCTCGCAGTCCGAAACCCAACGTCTGCAATCCCGCTCATGAGCCACTCCTCCACCTTCTCCGCGCCGCCGCTGCCTGCGCTGAGCCTCGCAGGTTCGGCGAAGTTCACGCGCTTGTTCAGTCGCTTGCTCCTGCTCGGTTTCGTCGCCTTTGTCATCTGCATTTTGTGGCTTCCCTGGCGGCAGTTTGTGTCGGGTGCAGGGCGCGTGATCGCCTTCAATCCACTCGACCGCCGCATCAACATCGAGGCGCAGGTCTCCGGGCGGGTGAAGCACATGCATGTCGTCGAAGGGCAGCGCGTGAAGAAGGGCGAGCTCATCATCGAGATCCAGGACAATGACCCGGACCTGCTGAACAACCTCAAGGCGCAGCGCGAGGCCATCGAAAGCCGTCGCGACTTCGCGCTGGGGCGCGTCGAATCTCTCACCGCGCAGATCACGCAGCAGGAGCTTGCCAAAGGTCAGGCCATCGACGGGGCAGCACAACGCGTGGCCGCCGCGAAGATCGCTGCGGAGACCTCGTTGCTGAATTTTAACCGCACGAAGGATCTGTTTGAGAAGAAGCTCGAATCTCAGCGCAACTTCGAGCTCGCCACGCTCTCTCGCGACTCCACCATCGCCGAGTTGCGGTCCGCCGAGGCCGCGCTGAAGCGCACCAGCAATGATTTCGATGCCACCATCGCCTCCACGCATGCTTCGAAAGGCACCGCTTTGAGCGAAGTGGCCACAGCCGAGCGCGATCTCTCCGTCATCGACGTGCAGATCAATCAAAACCTCCGTCAGGTCGTCGAATCACCGCGCGATGGCATCGTGCTGAACGTCACGGCCACGGACGGCACCTACTTGAGGCCTGGCTCGCTCATCTGCGTCATTATTCCGGAAACTGACAGCCGCTTTGTCGAGATCATGGTCGATGGCAACGACATGCCGCTCATTCATCCGCGCAAAGACGGCCAGTCTGGCAGCCCTGTGCGGCTCGCCTTTGAAGGCTGGCCCGCTGTGCAGATGATCGGCTGGCCGCAGCTGGCCGTTGGCACTTTCGGCGGCGAAGTCGTTTTCGTCGATGCCACTGACGATGGCACGGGAATGTTCCGCGTCGTCGTAGGCCCTGCCGATGACATTGTCGATCGTGGCGACGGCAAAGGGCCTGTCACCGTCGGCTGGCCGGACAAAGACCGCTGGCTCCGCCAGGGTGCGCGTGCAAACGCGTGGGTCATGCTGAACGAAGTCCCGCTCTGGTTTGAACTCTGGCGTCAAATCAACGGCTTCCCGCCCGTGGTCAGCGACAAGGACGGCAAACTCGATCCCACGAAGAAATGAAGTCAGTTCTCGGTTCTCGGTTCTCAGTTCACGGTTGTCGCTTCGCGGCCTGCGCGATGCTGATTTTGTCATTCTTCATTACGTATTCATCATTTGCGGCGAAACCGCTTCTTCTTCCCGAAGTTCTCGCCTCCGTCCAAACTCAATACCCGCCCTATCTAGCCGCTTTGATCGAGCAGGACATCGCCAACGGCCGTGTGCGGCAGGCGATGGGAGCGTTTGACCTCAATCTAAACAGCGGTGCTTCCACCAGCCTTGCGGGCTACTACGACGGGCGCACCGGCTATGCCATGCTGGAGCAGCCGCTGTCGTTTTGGGGCGGCAGCGTGTATGGCGGCTACCGGCTGAGCAGCGGCTTCCTCCCGAACTACAACAAGGACCGCACTGGAGTCGATGGCGAAGGCGTGCTTGGCTTTCGCATTCCGCTGCTGCGTGATGGCACCATCGACCGCCGCCGCGCCGCGCTCTGGCAGGCGCAAATTGATCAGGAACTCGCCGATCCCATCATCCTGCGGCAGTATCTCGACTTCATCCGGTCCGCCACGATTTCGTACTACAGTTGGGTTGCAGCCGGGCAACGCCTCGCCCTCGCCGAGGAGCTGCTGCGCATCGCCAAGGACCGCGACAGTGCCATCGCCGAGCAGGTGAAAAAAGGCGCGAGCGCGCCCATCGTGCAGATCGACAACCAGCGGCTCGTCGTCAGCCGCGAGATCGCCACCGTGCAGGCTCTCCGGCGTTTCCAGGCTGCCGCCATCGAGCAGTCACTTTTTTTCCGCACGCAGGACAAGGCCGAGCCCATCATCGCCGAGCGCAATCGCGTCCCCAAAGCCTTCCCGCCGCATCCACGGCTAGATGAAGCCCAGCTCACCGCCGACATCGCCAAGGCGGCCATTTTTCGTCCTGAAATCCGTCGCATCGAGCTGCTCGTCCAGAAGGTCGAAATCGACCGCAAGCTCGCGAAGAACAACATGCTGCCCAATCTCGATGTGGGCGTCGAAGCCGGCCAGTTCTTCGGCGGCAACCGTCCGCGCGACATCGAGCAAAACGAGATCGAGGCCAAAATTGAGTTCAAACTGCCCCTGCAACGCCGCGATGCCAAAGGCCGCATCGACATCGCCGATGCCATCATCGAGCGCCTGAACAACGACAAGCGTTTCGCCCGCGACCGCATCGTTGCTGACGTGCGTGATGCCTACAGCGCCCTCATCGCCGCCTACGACGCGCTCAAGATGACGCGCAAGAATGTGGAGCTCGCCCGCCAGCTCGAAGCCGCCGAAAACGAACGACTCAAACAAGGCGCGACGGATTTGCTCGCCCTCCAGATCCGCGAGCAGGCTACTTTTGACGGACAAGTTCTCGAAGTCGAAGCCCAGGCCGACTACTTCCGCGCCCAGGCGAACTACCGTGCCGCGATCGCGGCGGATGCGCCCGCTTCACTTACAAGAAAGTAAATGCGTCTCACTTTCGCTTCGTCATAAGCTCTCGCAAAATCGGATTCGGGAAGCGGCGGCTCGGAGTGATGGCGTAGAAGCTTTCTTTGATCTGCGGGAACTTGTGGCGTTCGACCAGTGCGCCACTCTCTAGCTCATCTTGGACGACGACAGGTGGCACGAGAGTGACGCCGTTGGTTTCGCGGGCCATGAGACGCAGCATGGCCATGTCATCGACCTCGGCGGCGATGATGGGACGGATGCCGGTTTGATCCATGAGGACATCGAAAGCCGAGCGGATGCTGCTTTCGAGGCTGGGGAGCACGATGGGAGTGGTGTGCAGATCCTCGGGGAAGCGAAAGGACTTCATACTGCGTGTTTTGCGGCTCACGAGGCTCACGGACTGCTCGTCGAGCAGATGACTGTGCCAGCCGGTTTCGGCGTCTCGACGCACGGGAGTGTTGGAGAGCACGACATCGAGCGTGTGGGTCTGGAGCTGGGCCAAAAGCTCACGCAAGGTGCCCGAGTGGATGATCAGCTCCACGTCATCCCGCGTGATGAGCGGGCGCAGAAAGGTGAGCTGGAAGTTTCGCGACAAATTCGATGCCGCGCCGACGCGGAGGAAGCTGCGGCTGCGTTTGGCGCGGTTTTGCAGCAGGTCGGTGAGTTCCTCGCCGCTGCGGAAGATCGAATCGGCATACTCCAGGGCGATCTGGCCTGCCTCGGTAAGCACGAGGGCCTTGTGCTTCCGCTCAAACAAGGGCTGGCCGAGGTTTTCCTCCAGACTGCGAAGCTGAACGCTGAGCGCTGATTGCGAGAGCTTCAGGTGCCGGGCGGCTTTTGTGAGGCTGCCCTCATGGGCGATGGCGCGGAAGTAGCGGAGGTGGTGGTAGTTCAGATAAGCCATGACAATCACACTTTTACCAAAACGAACGATACATAGCAAAAGATGAAATG
>DAORHS010000124.1:0-9393 GCA_035438165.1 Prosthecobacter sp. | reverse complement strand
CGATGGCTTCGTTATCGTGGCCGCGCAGGCTGCCGCCATCCAGCAGCACGGGCTTGAGCGCATCGAACAGCGCCTGCTTGCCGCGTGCGGCGTGTTCGCGTTTCATGCGGCGCAGCACATGACGGATGAGTTCGTGCGCCCATTTGCGCTCGAACAGGCGCTCAGGCGTCTCGTCATCGCTCAGGCGCTCGCGCTGGAAGCGCTGCTCGGCGGCGGCGAGGTCTATCTCCTCGTCGAGGCTCACATCATGGGCGCGTTTGTTCTGCGAGACATGCCAGCTTGAGAGAAAGCGCGACAACGCGGTGCCGAGGAAGCCACGCAGCCGGCCTTTCTCCTCCTCGGCCGTCTGGAAGGACTCCAGGCGGATGAGCTTCGCCAGGAAATCGTGCAGCACATCCTGCGCGTCGTGATGATCGAGTCCACGTCGGCGGATGTAGCAGTAGAGCGGGTAGTGATACTGCGCGCACAGCTCGTCCAGCGCCCGGCTGGACACGGCGTCATCCGCGCTGCGCAGGCGCGAGATCAGCGTCCACTGCGTGGTGGGGAAGTGGGCGTTTTGATCGGACGCGGGCATGCCGGGATGAAAGGCGGGATAATTGAAATCAAACTCAGGGACTCACGATCACGGGGGCGTGGGCGGCGGGACACCATCAATGCCTGTTGAGGCGGAACTGCCCACGATGACTGCAGGCGGTGGCTGCATCCGCTTCAGGACCGCGTCCAGCGCCGGGGTGCGCTGGGTTTCGACGAGCCGCAGCTCAGTGAGCTTGCGCAGCGCGGGAAGCTCGGACCAGGCTGAATCATCCACAATGCATGTGGTGAGGTGTAGCTTGCTCAAACCGGGCAACATGGCGAGGTGGGCCAGATGCTCACGACTGACCTTGGTCCGTCTCAGGACGACGGTGTTCAGCTTGCTCAGGCGGCTGATCCCGGCCAGCGCCTCGACTTCCAACGAGCCGCTCATGCTCAGGGATTCGAGATTGGTTGCTCCTTGAACAACGGCTTGGACCAAATCCTTCGGACAGTCGAGATCGCTGCCAATGGTCAGGCGCTTGAAGTGCCTGAGTTGAGGCATGCCCGCCAGCCCCTTGGCAGTCACCCGTGTGTTGCTGCAATCAAAATAGAGGAGTCCGGGTGCGGATGCCAGATGCCCCAGGCCGGCATCTGTGACCGGCGTGGATCCCAAGGCCATCCCCTCCAGGCTGGGAAGATGGGCGAAATGCGCCAACCATGAGTCTTTGAGATTTGAACCAGCCACATTGAGCGTGGAAAGTTTCGGCATCTCACCCAACCTCCTGCACACCGCCTCATTCAGGCAGTTTGGCAGGAAATGAAGGTTCAAGTCCTCCAGTTCCTCCGCCCGGAGAAACTTCAGCACATCCTCTGCGAATATCCGGCGCTGAGAATCGAACCTGGCGCTGATGCCGGTGAGCTTGAACGGCTCGTCCGGCAGGGCCGCGCCGGACTTAAGGGTGCGTGTCTCGCCCTGAATCTGTATTTCGATGGCGGCTGCCTTCTTCAAGGCCAGTTCAGCGGCCTCACGGGTGTTTTTCTCCGCGACTGCCTCTGCGGAGATGGCTGCCGGAGGCGCGGTTGAGGCGAGGACGCAGCGGAAGCCTATATCTTTGAGGTGTGATGGAGGTGTTACATGACCGCGCAGCGACGACAGGAGTCGATTTTGCGCAGTGCCTCCCCACCCCCCTCCGCGCAGCACACGTTCTTTTTGCGATGAATCATACCAGTCCGCGCACCACTCCCACACGTTCCCGCCGAGGTCATATATGCCGTCTGGATTCGGGGTGAAGCTGCCCACTGGTGCTGTCGTTGCGTATCCATCGGTGTAATCCTTCAACCACATCTCATTTGGAAACTTGTCATGCCACGTTGAGTCCGCGTAGTTGCCCACCGTTCCTTTGGGCGGGGCGTCACGACCCCACGGGTAATCCACCTGATTTTGTCCGTCCTTCTCCGCAGGTGTCGTGCCTTGCTCATATGTCAGCCCCACCGCGTGGCTCCATTCCTCATCTGTCGGCAGCCGATACCTCACACCATTCAACAGCTTGCCCTCAGCACGTTCTTTCTCTGTCAGCCATGCGCAAAACGCATTGGCATCATCCCAGCTTACCCCACATACGGGGTGATCCTGTCCGCGACCTGCGGGCACTCCGGCCGCTTGTTGTTTAGTCCATGACTCTTCCACCGTGTTTAGCCGAGCATACGCTGCGTAGTCCTGCACGCGTGTCTCCCAAATGCTGAAAAGCACCTTGCTTCCAGGCACGGGGACGAACTTCATGCCGAGGGTGTTGGTGAAGGGGGCTGCTTTCGTGGCGGACGAAGGAGAAGATGAGATTGATGAGCTGGGAGGTTTAGGAACGATGTAAAGGAGGAATGCGCCGGTGAGTGGGTGGCTCTTGTAGTCGCCGTCTCTGAACTGAATTTCCGCAGCACTCAGATCGATCAGCGGCCCGAGGGTTGCGGCAAGACCGGTCACCTTCGCAACATCGCCAGCCCTGGCTGTCCAGCCGATCCATGTTCCGTCTGGTTTTTGGGCATAGGCACCAAAGCCAAGTTTCACCCGGATAGCTGGTTCCACACCGGGAGGCGGGGCAAGGTCGCTCCCGTTCATGCTCCCGTCTGGCCGCACTGACAGGATGGATCCATTCTGCCTCAACAGCATTGCCGCACCTTTGACATCCATCTGCACCACATCTTCCGGGACTGCCTTGAGCGGAAACGGCTTTCCAGTTTTGACATCCCAGGTGCGGAGAGGGCGGCCGGGTTCTAAGGCGAAAAAAGTCTGATTACCTGCCGCAACGTGGGAGGCATCCTGAAAAAAATCTGACGGAGGAAGAATCACTCCCTCTGGCAAGGCCACGTCCGTCCCCAAAATCATGCCTTCTTGATCCATCGCCAGGGAAAGAAAATGGCCGCCTAAACTCAATCCTGTGGCGTGGTCGAGAGTGACTGCGGAAACGGAAAAGTTTCCCCAGCGCGAGGAATGAATGGACAAATCTTTACCACCATAAAGCCGGTGGACGGTCCCTTCTTTGTCCACAATATGGCAGGTATTTCCCTGGACGATTGAGCGTGCCTGAATGGGGCCGAACGAGGCAACAGTTCCGTCGTTACTCCAACTCTTGCCCCAAACCTCGCCGTTCTGGCGGACCGCCAGCCAGCCATAATCTTGGCAGAAAACTTCCACGAAATCGTCAAACTGAGCGGCCCCGCCGAGATCGAACAATGCGAGGACATCCGTGGTCTTCTGGAACGCCAGCCGCCCGCCCTCCGCGCGGGCCTTCCGCAGCCAGTCCGGCACGGGCACTTTCAAGTCGGCAGGGTAGTCGGTGTTGTAAGCAGCCGTCTTTGAAACAGTACGGGTGGGCGTCTTGTCCCCCTCTTCTGGCCAGGCGAACCAACCTGCGATGGCGAGACTGACAACGACGATGGTCGCCAGCGTGAGGCGTTTGCCATTGCCGGTCTGCTTGGGCACCAAGGGATGCTCGGTGATGCGTGTCACATCACTCTTCACCTCGCTGGCGTGCTGGTAGCGGCGGTCGGGGTCTTGGGCGAGGGCTTTGAGGACGATGCTGTCCATGCGCACGTCGAGCTCGATCTTGTGGCTCGGTGCTTCGATGGCGCCGTGCGGTGGATCGCCGGTGAGCATCTCGTAGAGCATGACGCCGAGGCTGTAGATGTCGGCGCGGTGATCGACACGCTTTCCCAAGGCCTGCTCCGGGGCCATGTAGGCGCGGGTGCCCATGACGGCGCCGGTCATCGTCATGTGCGAGCTCTCGGTATCGTCGGCGTGCAGGGTTTTGGCGAGGCCGAAGTCGGCCACCTTCACCTGGCCGCGTTTATCGACCATGATGTTGGAGGGCTTGATGTCGCGATGGACGATGCCGTGCTCATGGGCGAACTCGAGCGCGTCGCACACCTGGCTGATGAGCGTGGCGGCACGCTTCGGCGAGAGATGGCCCTCGCTGCGCATGATCTGCTGGAGATCGGTGCCGTCGATGAACTCCATGACGAAATAGAGCAGGCCGTCCGCCGTCTGGCCGAAGTCGTGGATGGCGAGAATGTGAGGATGGCTGAGCTTCGCCATCGCCTTGGCCTCCTGCTTGAAGCGGGTGGCGAACTGCGCGTCCGCCTCGTCCATCATCGGGGGCAGGATTTTGATGGCGACGGCGCGGTCGAGACTGCGCTGCATGCCTTTGTAAACCGCGCCCATGCCGCCACGACCGATGAGCGCCTCGATCTCGTAGTCAGGCAGCAGCTTTTGCAGTTCCTCCACCGTTGGCGGCAGCCACTGGCCGGAAGGAACCCCGGCGGCGAGCATGCGCTGGATCGCGCCGTCGCTCATCTCATCCGTCCGTGAGAACGGGGAAGGCTTCGGAGCGGGAAGCGTGGGATCGTCCGAGTTCATGGGCTGCGTTCTGCGGATACCGGCTGGGGTTATCCATTGTTACAGCAGGAGGGCGGAAAGATGGCAAGGCGGAAAATGGGGGCGGGCCTGTAACAAACTCAGGGCAGGGCGGTAACGGGGCTTGGAACCAACCATCCGCACTCCTATGAAACTCATCCCTTGGATTCTCATCGTCAGTTTGATGCTTTCCCCCTTGAAGGCCCGCGAGTTCCTCCTCCCCGAAGGCAAAGTAGAGGGCGAGATCACCGCCGTCGCCAACGGGGTGATCACGCTGCGCATGTCGGACGGCAAGTCGAAGGCCGTTCCGGCGGCCACGCTGACCCAGGACGATCTGAACCATGCCAAACAGTGGTGGGAACAGAACCGCAAAATGTGGTTTGAGATCAGGGCGACGTCTAAAAAAGTGGGAAAGGGCGAGTCCAAGGATAAAGGCATCGGAACGGAAAGCCGCATGGACCGCTGGCGGTTCACTGTTGAGGTTCGCAACTCGGACAAGCTCGCCACGCCGGAGGTCAGCGTGGACTACACCCTGCATGTGAAGAATCCGCTCAAGGGCGGCCAGATTGAGCCAAGGAACGGACAGGTGAAAATCCCGCCGCTGCCGCCCGGAGGAAAACACACCTTTGAAACCAGCGAGGTGGAGGTCGAGGTGCTCAAGACGAAACCCGGCTATGTCTTCATCTATGGACATGACGGGCAGCACAAGGACTCGCTCGACGGACTGTCGATGGTCATCAAGGCGGGTGGTCGCACGGTGTGGCTGCATGAGACGAAGGCGGGATACCTGGCCGGGCGGAGTGAGATGTATGGCGGAGGCATCACCTCGCATGTCCAAGGGCGGCCGTATTCCGGCCCGCCAAAAGAAGCCGCTAAAACACCCTGAGTGTTGGAGCTCTGTGCGAGCTGTGGTCAAGAGCGTCAAGAAGTGTCACGGTGGTCAGGCAGGTCTCCTTGACGATGACTTGACCTCTTGACCACTCCTTGACCCATTCTCCCTCATGCCCGCCCGCATTCCCCAGATCGCCGTGCTCGTCGATACCTCGCGCTCCTACGGTCGCGACATCGTGCGCGGCATCCGGCGTTACGTGGCGGAGTACGGGCCGTGGTCGCTGTATCTGGAGCCGCGGGATTTGCACAGCCGCTTTCCCGACTGGCTCAAAGACTGGCCCGGCGACGGCATTCTCTCGCGCACCGTCGATGACGCGATGCTGCGCCAGCTCAAGGCCACGAAGCTGCCGGTGATCGAGCTCCGCACCACCGTGCTGCCGCATTCGTTTCCGTTTGTCGGCATGGACAACCACATCGTGGGCACACGCGTCGCGGAGCATCTGCGCAACCGCGGCTTCCGGCGCTTCGCCTGCTACTTCGACACCGCCGAGGCCTTCTTCGTCGAGCGCAGCGAGCGCTTTGCGCAAGCCCTGCGCGAGCACGGCTTCGAGTGCTCGATGTTCCAATCCAGCGGGGCGGGGAAAAAGCGCCTGCGCTGGGATCAGCACCAGCGTGCCTTGTCCGAGTGGCTCGCCTCTTTGGAGAAACCGGTGGGCGTCTTTGCGGTGAACGATCAGCTCGGTTTCTGGCTGCTCGATGCCGCGCGGCGTGCGGGTATCGCCGTGCCGGAGGAGGTGGCCGTCGTGGGCGCGGAGAATGACAACATGCTCTGCGAAACCGCCTCCCCGCCGCTTTCCAGCGCACGTCTGCGCGGTCAGGCCGTGGGCTATGAGGCCGCACGCCTCCTCGATGAATGGATGAAGAAGAAGCGCATTCCCAAACCCGGCGAGCAACACCTGCTGGCACCCGGAGACATCGCCGTGCGGCAGTCCAGCGACATCGTTGCCGTGGAAGATCCGCGCATCGCCGCCGCGCTGCGGTTCATCCGCCAGCATGCCACCGAGCAGATCGACGTCACGCGCGTCGCGAGGGAGACGGCGCTCTCCCGCAGCGTGCTGGAGCGGCGGATGAAGGCGCTCATCGGCCGCAGCCCCGGCGAGGAGATCAACCGCATCCGCTTTGCCGCCGTGGAAAAGCTGCTCACTCAGACCGACCTCACTCTCGATGCCATCGCCGTGCGCTGCGGCTTTGCCCATCCGCAGTACATGGCCGAGGCGTTTCGAAATCGCACAGGCATCACACCAGGGGCGTTCCGGAAGCAGCGGGCGGTGTGAGGTTTTCGCCAGCGCAAAAAAACGCGGCATCGGAACTGCCGATGCCGCGTGGGTTCAAAGGATGAGGCCGGGGAGGATTACTTGATCGACTTTGTGCTCTCGAAGATCTTGCCCAGAGTTTCGAGGCTCTTCTCGCTGTCCTTCTTCGAGATCCAGTAGGTGATGGTCAGCACCTTGCCGCCGCCCACTTCGGTGAAGAGGAAGCCGACGACCGCCGGGCCCCATTCCTTGCTTTCGGCCTCCCAGGAGATGCGGCTCCACTTGCGGCCGGTCGTTTCAAATTCGCCTTCCTTCTTGGACTCGGCGTCCACCTTGACCTCGTGGTCCTCTGTCAGCCACGTGAGGCTGTCTTCGATCACCGTGTCCATCTCCTTCTCATCGGCCACCACTTCGAGGTAGATCGTGGACACATTGTCGGGGGATTCCGCCAGGATGCCGTCGCCGTCAGCCTCCGGCTCCCAACTGTCCGGGATGTTCACGCTGACCGCCGGCTCGTCCTCCGGCAGCTTGAGGGTTTCGGCCGGTGCCAGGGCCGGGAAGAGGGTGAGGAGGAGAGCGGCGGCGATGAGGGGATGTTTCATGGAGGTGTTTGTTTGGGTGCCAGAGGCAGGGCGCCGGTTCTTCGGCGGAGCGGCCTTCTTTGCAAGGCCGATCATGACGGGTTTGGATTTTTGTTATTCGGCCGTTGCCAAAAAAAGAACCGGGGCGGATCACTCGATCCGCCCCGGTCCTTTGAAGTGTGTGCCAACAGCCAAGAAGGAACCACTATCTGAAAATTGCGACCGGCAGCCTGGTGCTGCTCCCGTTGTCTGGTGGGAGATTCGCATGGTTTCGAAACGATGTGTCAGATTGATGTAAAACCTGCGCAAGGAAGATGAAATATTTCGACGGCTGGCGGTGCGGCAAGACGCGGAGCCCCGATCCAACGAAACCCGGCGCGGGAGGTCAGACCCCGTGCCTGCAGTGACAAGACCGCCCGATTCTTCGCGTAGATTTGGCCCGCATCCTTCTTACCTTCCGTCCCATCGCCCCTCCCATGACCTCCTGGATCGCCCCTTTCGCCGCCGTCGTCTGCCTGATCGCCCTCACGGCCTGTGAAACCCCGGTCCACCGTGCGGAGCGGATCAAGGAGGAGCGCCTGCTCCAGATCAAACGGCCCGCCATGGCGGAGAAAATCATCGAGGACGTGGTGGAACTTCCCGAGGAGGAAAACCCCACCATGTGGGACATCGCCCAGACCTTTCCCGCCTACGACTGGTCCATCAATGCCTTCCACCGCGACGGGCTGACGAAGGAGGAGGACGACCGCTTCCTGCTCGAAGGAGACCACTCCCAGCCCCCGGTGGAGATCAAGCAGGCCTCCGCGAAACCGCCGCTGAAGGTCGAGGTGGCCATCGGCCCCATCCATGACGGCTTCGGCTTTCGGAAGCCCAAGCTGCACTACACCTTCAAGCGCATCGACGGCGGCTGGAAGCGCGTGAAGTGGAATGTCAGCTACCACGGCCCGGCCAAAGGCGACGGCCAGGAAGAGCCGCCGCTCAGCGAAGAGGAGAACCGCGAAAAGATCGAAAAAATCACCGGCAAACCCTACGTGGATGAAGTCGAACTCGCTAACGCTGCGAGTCCTGTGATGTGAGGTTTGCCTCTCATTGTGTCGAGGGGCGACGAATGAAGTCGTGGTCGGCTCGGACTTCTCCAAGCCCGCTGTAGTTTCGTCAGATTTCCGAATCATTGCGATCGAACTGGGCGATGGGATCTTCTGGGCAAGAACCCGACGATCTCCGCAAGCCAGTCCGATAATCGGCGTTGATCATGGCTCCACTCTCCAACCATCCATGACCCGACTTCGCCTTGCCGCCTGTTTTTTCGCCACCGCCTTGTTTGCTTCTCAAACTTTTGCTGCCGATGACTGGAAGAAGGTCGCGGCTGATCTCGACGGCTACCGTTTCGAGTTCCCCTGCAAAGATCCCATGCCGGAGAATCCCAAGCCGGGCGCGGACGGCATCTCGGCGCGTATGACGGACGATCCGCAGACGAATGACAAATTCACCGACGTGAAGAAGTTCGGCGGCGAACCCGGCAAGCGTTACAAGGTCACGCTGCGTGTGCGCGGCGTGGTGGAGCCAATGATGTACAAGAATGGTCAGCAGGTCGGCGAGCGCTTCTACATCGGCGGTGTGCCGAACAACAAGACCTACAACATCTACCAGCTCACGGTCTCTTCACCGGCGCAGCATTTCTTCTTCAACCGCGATGACAAGGTGGGGCACCGCATCTTCACCCTCGATTACACCACGACGATCGAGATCGACGGCGGCGCCACGCTGACCCTTCACGGCGACGGCCAGAACGGTCACATGATCACCAACTTCTCCAAGCTCGTCGTGCCCGACGTGGCGCCTGCGCCGCAGCCCTACAACGGCCAGTTCATCCAGCTCAATGTCGTGAGCGTGGAAGAGGTGAAGTGAGTCACACACGATCCAAGCCAGCCTTACGCTCCAAGTTTTATGCGCCCCCTTCATCTCCTTCTTGTTCTCACCACACTCGCTCTCCCAGCCTTTGCCCAGAAGGCGAAAGAAAAGAAGCCGGAGCGTCCCACACCGCCGACGCGTGCCTTCGATGCGCCGGGAGCGCCGAAGTTCATCCGGCTCGATGGCAAACCGGGGGTGAATCCGCCGGTGGATGCCGAAGGAGATTTTGTGATCGGCCCGGACTACGTCGCAGCACCGGAGACGAAGGTGGTCGAAGGCGTGCCGCAGGGGAAGGTACAGCAGTTCACGATGGAGTCGAAGGACTGCAAGCTCTTCA
>DAORHS010000123.1:0-9469 GCA_035438165.1 Prosthecobacter sp. | reverse complement strand
GAGCTTGGACGATTCAAAACTTCCCTGCGCGTGGCCGCCGCCGAGATGGTTCGCTTTGCCATCGCGGGATGCGCTCCATGCGCCGGTGCGGTCGTAGTGGTAGTGGTCGGCGATGGTATCGAGCTTTTCATAGATCAACGGGTTCGGCGTGTTGGAATCGACGAGATGGGCGCCGTGGATGAGGTGCCAGAGGTGGCCGGTGACGGTGTTGATGAAGAACATCTCGCCGTTTGCATCCCAATCGTGACCCCACGGGTTCGTGGTGCCGTGGGTGAGGACTTCGACGATTTTCTTCTCGGGATGAAAGCGCCAGATGCCGCCTTTCATGGGCACGCGTTTGTCATCCGGCGTGCCGGGAATGCCGAGCTTGCCGGGGCAGGAGTGGCCGCAGCGGCCGTAGAGCCAGCCATCGGGGCCAAAGCGGAGGCCGTTGGCGAAGTTGTGGTAGTTGTCCTTCGCCACGGTGAAGCCATCGAGCACGACTTCGGGTTCGCCGTCGGGGATGTCGTCGTTGTTGCGATCAGGGATGAACAAAACCTGCGGTGGACACATGAGCCACACGCCTCCGCGTCCGACTTCGACGCTGGTGAGCATTTGCACGTCCTCGGTGAACACTTTGCGCGTCTCGGCGACGCCATCCCAGTCCTTGTCTTCGAGGATGATGACGCGGTCCTTCAATTCGAGATCAAATCGCTTCACACGCTCGGCGTAGGTGTAGTTTTCAGCCACCCACATGCGCCCTTTCGCATCCCACGCCATGCCGATCGGATTTTGCAGGTCGGGTTCGGCGGCGAAGAGCGTGGCCTTGAAGCCTTCCGGCAGCTTGAGAGCCTTCAGCGCCTCCTGTGGTGACATCGGCGAAGGATTGCCCGGTTCGCTGTTGTAGGGTGCGGGGAAGTCGGCGGACAGTGCACTGCCGACGACGAAAAGGCTGGTCAGAATCGATTTCATGGAACGAAGAATCAGTACGCTGGCTCACCCCCAGATCAACCACACGGCGGCGAAGGCGGTGAGCCAGAAGAGGACGTTTTCGAAGATTTTTTGCGGCAGGTGTTTGAGGATCCACCAGCCGATGACCACACCTATCACGACAGCGGGCATGAGCGTGAGGTTGGTCATGAGCGACTTGGGATTGATGATGCCGAGGTTCGTGCTGAAGGGCAGCTTGAAGAGGTTGATGAAGAGGAAGAAGCGGCTGAAGACGCCGAGGTATTCTTTTTTCTCCAGATGCTGGGCGAGGAGATAGACGGTCATCACTGGACCGGCGGCATTCGCGAGCATGGTGACCACGCCGGCGAGAAAGCCCATCGCCCAGGTGAAGCCCTGGTGCTCGGTGAGGGCGATGAAATCCTGCCGGCGTTTGTTGAGCACCCAGTTGAAGATGAGCAGCGCGATGATGATCCAGCCGATGACAATGCGGGCCATCGCGTTGTCGAACTTGCCGAGCAGGAGCCAGCCGACGATCACGCCCGCGATGGCCGGTGGCACCATGGGCATGATGCGCCGCCAGCTTCCGCCCTTGCGGTTGACGATGTAACCCATGAAGTCCGCGGCGATGAGCATGGGCAGGATTACGCCCACGGATTCCTTGGCTCCGAAGATGCGCGCCATCAAAACGACATTCAGCGTCGAGGTGCCCGACAGCCCGGCCTTCGACATGCCGATGCACATCGCTCCCAGAGCCGCCAGCACGAGCAACCAGGTGTCGGCGGGCAGGAGGGTGTGTTCGGTGAGCCAGGTCATTCGTGGAATGACGAATGGCGAATGCGGAATGCCGAACAAGCCCGAACTCGGCTCCGGGGGTGCTTTTGTCAGAGTGCCATCAGCGGCGCCGGGACGAGGAAGGCGTGCTGTTCGAGCAGGCTCATGGCACCGTTCCACGAGAGATAGGGCGTGGCATAGACCACGATCACGTAGGCCAGGCCGATGGGCAGGATGCCGAGGCGTGCGAGCCAGCGCGGGAACCAGTGACGCGGCTGCTCGTGGCGTTGCGCACGGCTCATGGCCCAGCCGGTGAGAATGCGTGCAGGAAAGATGAAGATCACAAAGAGCAGGCTCGGCAGCCAGGCGAGTTCGCGGGGCGTGAGCTCGATCTTGAGCAGATAAAGCGGCACGGCGAAGAGCAGCGTGATGAGCAGCGCGAACCAGAAGGCCAGCGGGGCGCGTAAAAACTGGCGGCGGACCTCACGCAGCTCGAACATGGCCCTGAAGCGGTCGCTCTGAGCAAAGTGCGCCTGCAAAAAAGGAAGATGAATGGCCACCAGCAGCAGCAGAAAGCCGCCGAGCAGAGAAAGCAGCGCCGCACCCCCGACCGGCAGACGCGTGGCGGCCAGGAGGATGCCGACGGGCACGATCAACCATGCCAAGGCCCCGAAAAAGCCGCGCAGGCCGAGCCAGAAATAGAACGGCAGCCGGAGGCCGATGACGTACTCGGTGATCACGCGCTGGAGACTGCCAAACTTTTCCGGTGAGCGCAGCCAGCAGAGGAAACGCAAGGGCTGCGGCCAGAGAAAGTGCCACAGCCTGCCGCCGCGGACGCAGGCCCAGACGAGGTGGGCCAGCGTGATCGCGATGACAAGGATAAGGCCTGCATGCCAGGCCCTGGCACTGGCGCTGCCCGGAGCGATGAGTTCGGCATCGCGCCAGAAGTCCGACAGGAGGCGTGCTGGCCACACGACGATCCAGATGCCCGCCGCGATGCTGCCGAGGGCGGAGGCCTTCCTGACACCGACGAAGCCATCCCGGAGACGCCCGGTGCGCGCGATGGTGCCGCTCACATGGAGGAGGTAGCCGAGGCTGAGGAAATTAAGCACCGGTATGACCGAGCAGGCCGCCAGCAAAACGATCAAGGCGGCGAGCCCAAAGAGCCAGTCGAGCGCCGAGGTCAGCTGCTGGAACCGGCTTTTCCTTTCTGGCGCGGAGGGAACCGGCGGCGGCTCGGCGGGAGCGGAAACGGTGGCTGACAGCGGGGGAGACTCGGACATGGCGTGATGAAAGTCGTGCACGAACCGATGGTTGCAAAGATCGTACGGAAACCAACGGTGGATCAGTGTGTTAAAGGCAGTCTCGAACGCAGCCTCTCGTCATGAACTCCGCCATCCCTTCCTCCCCCTGGCTGCTCTGGCTGCGCAATGCCGTGATTCTCGGAGCACTGGCATCCGGTGTCTGCTGGGGCGTGGCAGAGCTGCTGACGCCGCCGGTGGTGCATGCCGGAGGTGGTTTCGGAGTGCCAAAGGCGATGCTGGAGGACATCCGCCAAACAGCGCAGGTGGTGGATGCGGATTTTGAGAAGGATTGGGCGCAGAAGCAGATGCAGCCGGCTCCGCGCGCCGATGACCTCACGCTGGTGCGCCGCCTTTCGCTCGCGCTCACGGGCAGCATTCCGTCGCTACAGGAGATTCGCATGCTGGAGTCGTTGAAAGGCGCCGATGCGGTGCAGGGGTGGCTTTCGCATCTGCTGCCTGATCGCCGCATGAGCGACTACCTCGCGGAGCGGCTGGTGCGTGTGTATGTCGGTGTCGAGAACGGGCCGTTTCTCATCTACCGCCGCCGCCGGCTGGTGGACTGGCTGAGCGACTCGATCCAGCAGAACCGCCCGTATGATCAAATCGCCCGCTCGTTGATCGATTCCACCGGCGTTTGGACCACGAATCCCGCTGTGAACTTTGTCACGGTGACGAACCAGATGAACGGCAAAGGCCCCGACGAGGCGAAGCTGGCCGCGCGCGTGAGCCGTGCCTTCCTCGGGGTGCAGATGGACTGTGTGCAGTGCCACGACGGCAAACTCGGCAGCACGTGGAAGCAGGAGGATTTTCACCAGCTCGCCGCCTACTTCGGCCAGGCGAAGTTCGAGCTGAACGGATTGCGCGACGATCCGAAGCAGAAATACAAGACGCGCTACCTCGGCAGGACGGAGGAGGAGGTCGTGCCCGCGATGGTGCCGTGGAAGCCGGAGTTGCTGCCGGCGAAAGGAACACCGCGTGACAAGCTCGCGAGATGGGTCACGTCGAAGGAGAACAGGCCCTTTGCCCGCACGCTGGTGAACCGCATGTGGGCGCTGCTGTTCAACCGGCCGTTGATCTCACCGGTGGATGACGTTCCGCTGGAGGGGCCGTTTCCGCCGGGCATGGAGGCGCTGGCGGATGATTTGATCGCCCATGACTTCGATCTGCAGCGCTTGATCCGGGTCATTGCTGCCACGCGAGTGTTTCAGCAGTCGAGTCGCTCGACTGATCCATCGCATCCAGTGACGGAAGAGGCGGAAAAGGTCTGGGCGGCGTTTCCGGTGACACGCCTCCGGCCCGAGCAGATGGCGGGCAGCGTAACCCAGGCGTCGTCGCTGAGCACCATCGATGCAGAGACGCATGTGCTCTTCCGCATCAAGCGTGATCTCGATGTGGCGAATTTTGTGAAGCGCTACGGCGATTCCGGCGAGGACAACTTTGACGATGCCGGCGGAACGATCCCGCAGCGCCTGCTGCTGATGAACGGGAGCATGATCAGCAACAACACCAACAGCAATCCGCTGATCAATGCCAGCACCCGCATCGGCATGCTCGCGCCTGACAACAGGACGGCCATCGAGGCCGCCTACCTGTCCATCTTCACGCGTCGTCCCACACCGGCGGAGGCGGATCACTTCACCGGCCTGCTCGCCGGCATCAAGGGCAAGAACTCGCGCAACAATGCGATGTCCGATCTCTACTGGACACTCATGAACGCCACCGAATTTTCCTGGAACCACTAGCCCGCGAAGCGGGAATGACGAAATCCGAATGCAGAATGACGAATGAATGCCCCAAGCTCCAATCGCCGCCTGTTTTCTTTCGTCATTTGTGCTGCGGATTTCATTCGTCATTCATCATTAATCCGTTTCACTCACCCCTGCGGGGCAGCCTTTGGCTGTCTGTCTCACATTGTTCGGCTCTGAATTCGTCATTTATATGAACACCTCTCCCTGCCAAAGCAGTTCGCATCTCACCCGTCGCTCACTTCTTCGTGGCGCGGGCACCGCAGGCATCTCCTGGCTCACACCGCTGGCGGACATCCTCGCCGTCGAAGCCGAAACGGCCCCGAAGGGCAAGCCGGCGCGCTCGGTTATCCTGCTCTGGCTCGGTGGGGCGGCCAGCCAGCTCGACACGTTTGATCCGCATCCGGCCACGAAGATCGGCGGTGGTGTCAAAACGATCCCCACGGCGATCAAGGGCGTCGAATTCGTCTCCGGTCTCGAACAAACCGCCAGCGTGATGCAGGACGTGTCGCTGATCCGCTCCATGGTGAGCAAGGAAGGCGATCACGAGCGCGCCTTCTACAACATCAAGACCGGCTACCGGCCAGATCCCACGCTGATTCATCCCAGCATCGGCGCGATCGTGTGCCACGAACTGCCGGAGGCGAAGATCGAGATCCCCACGCACGTCTCCATCCTGCCGAACCAGTGGCCGGCACGTGGCGGCTTCTTTGGCGCGAAGTATGATGCGTTTCAGATGAACGATCCCAAATCTCCCGTGCCGGATGTGAAGGCACGGGTGGAGGACAAGCGGATGGACCGCCGGCTGGAGAGCCTGTCGGTGGTGGAGCAGGCCTTTGCGCAGGGGCGTGCGCCCGACCTCGATCAGAGCAGGACGCTGCATCAGATCTCGATGCAGCGTGCCCGCAGCATGATGACCTCGGAGCAGTTGAAGGCCTTCGATGTGGGCGATGTGCCGGCCCAGGAGCTCGCCGCGTATGGCGACACGCCCTTCGGCCGTGGCTGTCTTGCCGCAGTGAGGCTGATTCAAACCGGCGTGCGCTGTGTCGAGGTCACGCTCAACGGCTGGGACACGCACGCGAACAATCTCGAAGGCCAGGCCACGCAGGTGAAGATCCTCGATGCGGCCTACGCCTCGTTGATCCGCGATTTGAAGAAACTCGGCCTGCTGGAGAGCACGATCGTCGTCTGTGGCGGCGAATTCGGCCGGACGCCGAAGATCAACAACGTCGGCGGCCGTGATCACTGGCCGCACGCGTTCAGCATGCTGGTGGCAGGCGGCGGCTTTGCTGGCGGCCGCGTTATCGGCGCCACGGATCCGCAGGGCGAGAAGAAGGAGCCGGAGAATCCCGTGCTCGTCGAAGATCTCCACGCCACCGTTCAGGATCTGCTCGGGATCGATTACAGCCGGGAGGTCATGACCCCCATTGGCCGCCCGATGGCGTTGAGCAAGGGTGAGCCGGTCAAAGAATTGCAGGCCCGCGCGTGATCAGCGTTCGGCGCTTTTAAACGGGCTGCCATTGATGATCTGCCGCTGCTGCTCTTCGAGGGAGGCCTCCGGGTCGGGATTGAGCGTCATGATGTAGGCCACCACGTCGCGCAGCATCTGTTCGTCCTCGATGAAAAGTGCCGTCATCTGCACCATCTTCGCGCCGTTCACGTCATCCTTTTTCGCGCCGCGTTTGCCGGCTTTGAACTTCTTGAGCTGCTCCTCCAGATACCAGCCCTGGCGGCCGATGAGCGGCGGGCTGCCGAAGGCCATCTCCCCGCTGGCGTTGTAGCGGTGGCATTCCATGCAGCGTTCCTGGAAAAGCTGCATGCCCTGCTGGGGGCTGGTGTTCGCCATCTCACGGTTTGGGCCCTGCGGCACAATCATCGGCATCTTTTCGACATGGGCGATCACCGCTTTCACCTGCTCCGGCTGCAAGGCCTTGGCGATCGTGGCCATCATGAAGGACTGCGGGTCCGTGGCGTCATGACCGCGGCGTCCCTCGCGAAAGTTGGCAAACTGCGTGGTCACGTACCACGAAGGCATCCCCGCGATGGAGGGCGATTTCAGCTCGGCCTTGCCTTCACCGGACGCCCCGTGGCATTGTGCGCAGACGGTTTGGAAGATCGTCTTGCCGTCCGTGGCAGTCGTGGGCGCCACCGTTGGAACCGCCGGATCAGACGCATGTGCAGCCGCTCCGCAGATGCTGAGAAGCACGGACGTGAGAAGATGGCGGTGGATTTTCATGACCGAAAAACGCTGTAAGTTGCACGCGGGTTACAACAATGCACCGCGGAACCCGCCGGAGGCCCCTCTTTGCCAAAATCCGCGCACTCCAGGACAAATCAGGCACGTGCTTGCGCCCGGTCTGCCTCTGTGCCTTTCTGCGGGATGCCCGCGCTTCCCCAGAACGTCGTCGAACTCCTCCAGGCCCTGGTGCGCATCCCGTCGGTGAACCCGGACGGCGATCCCGGGAGCGAGGGGATCGGTGAAGAACGAGGCGCTCGATTCGTGGCGGAGTTTCTGACGGCAGCCGGTGCCGAGGCAGTTCTCGATGAGGTGGAACCCGGCAGACCCAATGTGATCGGCCGTTTTCCCACGAATCCTAGCGCGAATGGCAAGCCGAAGCCACGCATCCTGTTTGGGCCGCATACCGACACCGTGAGCGTCGGCGGCATGACGATCGATCCGTTTGGCGGTGAACTGCGTGAAGGCAAAGTGTGGGGCAGGGGAGCCTCTGACACGAAGGGTCCGATGGCCTCCATGCTCTGGGCACTGCACGAAATGCGTGACGAAATTCCGTCGCTGCCGGTCGAGGTGCATTTCGCCGGTTTCATGTCGGAAGAAAGCGCGCAGCTTGGCTCGCAGCATTTTGCGAAGCATCACGGACGCTACGATCTCGCGATCATCGGCGAGCCGACGAGTTTGAAGACTGTGTTTCGCCACAAAGGCTGCCTGTGGGCCGATGTACACACCACCGGTGTCGCCGTTCACGGGGCGACGCCCGAACTCGGCGTGAACGCGATTGTGAAGATGGCCAAGCTCGTCGCAGCGCTCGACATCGAGTTCCGTGAACTCTTGACCGAAACCAGCGGTGCGGACGAGTGGCTCGGTCCCAGCACGATCAATCTCGGCATGATCCACGGCGGCACGCGCAGCAACATCGTCGCTGACGCGTGCAAACTTCGCTTGGATATCCGCACCACACCCGGCCTGCAGCACGCGGGCGGCGCACTGGCCCTGCTGACGGATTTCGTGCAGCGGATCGACGAAACGGCCAGCATCACCGTCGCCAGCGAGGCGTTCCACCTCGACACCGATCCGGCGAATCCTTTCGTGCAAAAGCTGATCGCCGCCGGGGCCGATTTGACCGGTGCGCCGTGGTTCTGCGATGCCGCATTCCTCGCCGTTGCGGGAACGCCTGCGATTGCCATCGGGCCTGGTTCGATCGCGCAGGCGCACACGAAGGATGAATTCATCGCCGTGAGCGATCTGGAGGACGGCGTGGCGTTTTTTAAGCGCTTCCTGGGAAGCTTGAAGAACTGAGCGGCGGCATTTCGCGCTAAGAAACCGTGTCTGGTTGCTGTTCACGCGCCATGAAACGTCCGCTGCTGCTCCTCTGCCTGTTTTTTGCCACCCTCACGCTTCAAGCCGCAGATGCGAAGAAACCGAACGTGCTCTTCATTGCCATCGACGATTTACGTGACTGGGTCGGCTACCTGCATCACAACGAGCAGACGAAAACGCCGAACATCGACCGCCTGGCGAAGATGGGCACGGCTTTCACGCGCAGTTACTGCGCCGCACTGGTGTGCAATCCGTCACGGGCGGCGTTGATGAGCGGCATGCGGCCCCCCACCACCGGCGTTTACGGCAATGAAACCGACTGGCGCAAGATCGTCCCGGAGGACAAGCCGCTGACGGCGGCGTTTCGCAGCGCGGGCTATTTTGTCTGCGGCGCGGGGAAGATTTATCACGGCTCCTTTGAGCGCCGCAGCGAGTGGGACGACTACTTGGACGACGAGGGCGGCGGCAAGGCGGAGAAGAAACTCTCGCCGAACGCGAAGAACGACGGCGTCGGCGGCATCAAGTTCGCGCCGCTGGACTGCGAGGACAGCGACCTGCCCGACTGGAACATCACCGACTACGGCATCGAGCAGCTCGGCAAGGCGCATGAGAAGCCCTTCTTCCTCGCCGTGGGCCTGCACAAGCCGCACATGAGCTGGAACGTGCCGCAGAAATGGTATGACATGTTCCCGCTCTCCGACATCAAACTGCCGCCTTACAAGGAGGATGATCTGGCCGACATCCCGCCCGCTGGTGTGGCAATGGCGAAGCCGCAGGGCGATCACAAGGCCATGCTCGACTCCGGCCGCTGGAAGGAGGCTGTGCAGGCCTATCTGGCCGCCACCGCCTACACGGACATGAACATCGGCCGGCTGCTGGATGCCTTCGACAAATCACCGCACAAGGACAACACGATCATCGTCTTCTGGTGCGACCACGGCTGGCACCTCGGCGAGAAGCATCACTGGCGCAAATTCGCCCTCTGGGAGGAGGCCACGCGCGCGCCGCTGCTGTGGGTGGTGCCCGGTTTGACGAAACCCGACGGGATCTGCGAACGCACGGTCGATTTCATGAGCATTTACCCCACGCTCATGGACGTGTGCGGCATTCCGAAGCCCGCGCATGTGGAAGGCCTGAGCATCAAGCCCCTGCTGGCCGATCCC
>DAORHS010000122.1:0-9562 GCA_035438165.1 Prosthecobacter sp. | reverse complement strand
ACGGGGGCCTTCCAAGTGGCGTCGGTGCCGGGAACGGCATCCGCATAGACGCGGTAATCCTGCCGCCGCGTCTCGTGGATGCACATCAGGATGTTCGTGCCCGGCACGGGGACGAACTTCATGCCGAGGGTGTTGGTGAAGGGCTTGTCCTTGGTGGCAGCAGATAGGGCGCTTGGTCCTCCCAGCGCCGTGCTGGGCGCTGATGTTCCCGCAGGGCCGCTCGCGGCGGCGGACGAAGCCGCCGCCCTACCTTCAGAGGCGACGACCGGAGCCAGGACGACGCGGAAGCCGTTGTAGAAGTGAAACCCGCTCATTCTCGGGTAAACCTGGCGATAGGAGGACAGATAAAGCCCCTCATCTGGCCCGGAGCCCCAGCAGCCGCCGCGCATGACGCCGTCGTCTTTCGGGGATTCATTGTATTTGTCCTCGCACCACTCGAGCACGTTGCCCTCCAAATCGAACAAACCAAGCTGGCTGGCAGGAAAACTTCCGACAGGCGCCGTTGCCTCGAATTCGTCCCGGTAATTCGGGATGGGAAGTTGGGCACGGGTACTTATGACTTTGGCTGTGCCGTTCGCCAAAACGTTTGTGAGTTCTTCCCCGGCGAAGTTTCCAGTGCGGGCAGGTGGCGGCCAAGTAGCACCCCAGGGATAGATGCCGGCGATCCTGCTACCCTTTTTGATGGGCCGTAGCGCCGGGTCTTCACGATCGCCAATCCCAACCGCGCAGCTCCACTCGTGATCGCTGGGCAGCCGGTAGGTTTCTTTGGCACTGAGCTTTCCCTCCTTGCGGTCGTGGTCGGTGAGCCAGGCGCAGAAGGCCTGTGCATCGTCCCGATTCATGCCGACTGCCGGATGAGTCGGCCCTTGGTTAAAGGGCGGTGCCGCCCACTTCCGCCCCAACTCCTTCACAAACACCTCATAGTCCTGCACCCGCGTCTCCCAGATGCTGAAGAGCACCCGCTGCTTTTCCGTCGGCCCACCCGTGATCGGCACCGGAACGAACTTCATGCCGAGGGAGTTCACGAAGGGCGCGTCCTTCGTGGCGGAGGCAGTCTGCGATACGGAGGAATTCAAGGGCTGATTCTTCCCCGGAACAGCGCTTGTCGAATCCGTGCCGGGAACCTCCGTCACCAGCCGGAAACCAAACATGCTGCGGCGCAGGTGAGGCCATGAAGCGTAGCGGGCAGAAGAATACACCTGTGCTCCATGCGGACCAAAAGAGGCACCACGGCAAACGCGTTGCTTTTGATCCACGTTCCACCAGTCCTCCACCCATTCCCAGACATTGCCGCCCAGATCGTAAAGCCCCAGCTTGTTGGGCGTGAAACTCATCACCGGGGCGGTGGTGGCAAAGCCATCGGTGTAGTCCGGGATGAAGCGATGGTTTCCTGTGGTCTGGTTCAGAGTGATGTCGGCATAATTCCCCGCGCCGGCCGGCGGGGGCAGACCGGTTCCCCAAGGAAACACCGCCACTTTTCCATTCAACATTTCCGGGGTCGTTTCCGCATTCCTGATCTCATCATCGCCGATCCCCACAGCAAAAGACCACTCCTGATCCGTCGGCAGGCGATACACCTTCCCCTCCTTCTTGCTCAACCAGGCGCAGAAGGCCTGCACATCGTCCCAGTTCACACTCACGACCGGATGATCATCCTTGTCGCTCACAGGGATTCCCTCCTCGGTGGTGTTCTTCCACTGGCCATCCACCGCAGGCGTCTGCCCCGCGTAGGCCGCGTAATCCTGCCGCCGCGTTTCGTGGATGCACATGAGTACCTTCGTGCCCGGCACGGGGACGAACTTCATGCCGAGGGTGTTGGTGAAGGGGGCGACTTTGGTGGAGGTGACTGGAGAAGACTTGTAGTCTTGAAGATTGTGAGAAGAGGCGGCAGGCAAGGTGCGCCGCTCGACCACGACGCGTATGCCATTGAGAGGTCCCCGTGAACTTATGGATGAGGCCAGGCGGCTGGAAGAACGCAAATCCCCCTCGGGCGCATTGTCCCAGCAGCCGCCACGTTTTGTCTTCATGGTCTGGGTTGAGTCGTACCAGTCGGAGCACAGCTCCCAAACATTCCCCGCCAGATCGTAGATGCCCAGTTGATTAGGCTGGAAGCTCATCACCGGGGCCGTGCCTGCGAAGCCATCCGTATAGCCCTCAATGATCTTGGGCGGTGTGGGTTTGAGCGTGGAGGCCTTCAGAAAACTGTCAGCAAAATTGCCCGCGCCAGAGGGCGGCGGCCAAACTGAGCCCCAGGGGTACACCTTCTGAATTCTCCCGGCTTTGTTCTTCGGACTCATCGCCGCGTCCTCAAGATCACCAATGCCGACGGCACAGCTCCATTCGTGGTCCGTGGGCAAACGATAGACCAATCCGTCCTTGCCACCGAGCCAAGCGCAGAATGCCAGCGCATCCGCTTCACTCACATTCACCACCGGATGACTACCAGCTTCGCCGGGTGCGATGGAACGATCTGCTGGCTTTTCCCAGGAGTCATCCAGCCCCACGACCGTCATGGCAAAAGCGGCATAATCGCTTTTGCGCAATTCATGGATGCACATCAAAACGTCCGCGCCAGGCACCGGGACGAACTTCATGCCGAGGGTATTCACGAACGGCTGCTCCTTCGTGGCCTTGGCAAGATCGGGATTCACACTTGATGACTGCCCAGTCCCGTGATCGCGGAAATAAACGAAAGCCGCGGCGATTGCGGCGACTACGCCCAGTACCACGAGGATCAACCCGACCGGTTTCTTTCTGGCAGGCACTTGTGGGGAGTTTTGCGGCGGCAGTCTGGGAACGCGTGCTTTCTTCTTTCCACGCTGCTCCACCGGCGGCAATGCCTTCACCTCAGTCTCGGCCTCCGGCGCGGTTTTTTCCACCGGCTGGGTGAGGATGGCATCCAGATCGTGGCGCAGTTCCAGCGCCGCCTGATAGCGCAGTTCACGGTCATCACGCAGCGCCTTCGCCACGATGCGGTCGTAGCGTGGATCGAGGCCGGGGATCTGAAACGACGGCATTTCGAACATGCCCTGCGGCAGCTTGCCGGTGAGCATCTGGTAGAGCATGACGCCCACGGCGTAAATGTCCGCCCGCTGGTCCACCGCGCTGCCGAGCGTGAGCGCCTCCGGGGCCATGAAATGCGGTGTGCCCATGGCCATGCCGCTCTGCGTGAGGCCGGTGGTCTGGCCCTGGCTCATCTTGGCAAGACCGAAGTCCGCCACCTTCACCACGCCGTCATTGCTGACCATGATGTTGGAGGGCTTGATGTCGCGGTGAATGATCCCGCGCGTATGCGCATACTGCAATGCGTCACACACATGGGCGGTAATCGCCATGGCATGCGCGCTGTGCAGCCGCCCCTGGCTGGCGAGCATGAGCTGCACATCCGTGCCCTCGATGTACTCCATGACGATGTAGAGCAGGCCCTGGTGGGGCGGGCTGTCCCCAGCCCGCCGTTCTCCAGACGGCGCTTCGGGGACGAAGCGCCCTACCGCTGTCTGGCCGAAGTCATACACCGCCACGATCCCCGGATGGCTGAGCTGGGCCATGGCCTGTGCCTCGTTTTTGAAGCGTTCAGCAAAACCCTGGTCGCTGTCTCCCATGTCCGCAGGCAGGATCTTGATGGCGACGAGGCGGTTCAACGAGATCTGCTTCGCCAGATACACCGCGCCCATGCCGCCGCGGCCGAGCATGCGCAGGATCTCATACTGCGGGAACAACGGAGCCAGATCCTCCGGCGCGAGGATGGCGGAGTTTTTGGGTTTCGAGGCGTCGGAGACGATGGTGGGCTGCATGGCCTCGGCCATGAGGCATTTCGGGCACAGCCCGTCCGGGGCCTCGGCAGGCAGCGCCGCGCCGCACTGCGGGCAGGACTTGGGAGGGGCAGGAGAATCGCTCATGACGTTGCCTGACGTGGCGGCGGGCATTGGTAACGAAGTTTTTTCAAGAAGCGAGCGCGGCGAACAAAACCTGCATCTCCGCCTCCACCAAGGCGGCGTCCTCCAGCGTACCGGCGACCTCCGCCTTCACGCAGTCGCGGAAGCGCTGCTTCAAGCGCTGAATCGCCATCTTCAGCGCGCCGGGTGTCATGCCGCAGGCGGCTGCGAGTTCGGCCTGATCGCCATGAGCCGCCTCGCCGGTGAGCCAGGGTTTGACCTTCTCGAAGAAATCCGCACGGCCTTGCGACGTGCATTCAGCGCGCACGGCGTCCAGCGCACGCACCAGCGTGGTGATGGCCCACTGGCGGTCGAACGCGACATCGGGCGAAATTTGCCGCGCATCCGGAATGGCGCGCAGGGCCGAGGCATCCTCATTCAGCGAAACCGGCACGGCACTACCGCCGCGCTTCAGGCGCTGCGCCGCCTCGCGATGATGCGCGAGGAAATGCTTCACCGCGCCGAGCAGGTAGGAGCGGAAACGTCCATGCTCACGCTCCGCATGCGTGATGCCGCCGCCTGCGAGCAGTTGCGCGAAGAATTCGTGCGACATCTCACGCGCCGCATCTGCATCCCCCAGTTCAGCACGGAGGAAGGCGACGACCGGCTCGTAGTAGGCGTCGCACAGGTCCGCGAGCGCCTTGCGGCCATCGTCCGAGTCCGCCTTCGCACTCCGCACCTGCGTCCAACGCGTGGTGTGAAAGGAGTTCGCATGATCGGGCGGGCGCTTGGCCGGAGACATACCGGATGATGGAAGCTCCGCACGCAACGTGCAACGAATCGATCATTCCGCCGTCACAGCCAGATCACTTCCTGAAGGGCGAAGCAGGAATGCCCGCGCCGTTGAAGAGTGTCGCCACAGGGTTGTCCTTCCACGCGTAACGCACCTGCTTCGGCTCGGGCACCGCTTTGGATGAGACGATGACGGTTTCGCCGTCGATCTTCGCTTCCGCAGGCTGCCACTGACCGTCGGCTCCGGCGATTTCGAAACCGGTGAGGTCGCCTTTCGCGGTCAAACCTTTCGCATGTCTGAAGGTACAAATAATTTTACCGCCTTTGATGGTCGCGGTGTCGATCAGCGGGCCGGAGGTGTCCGGCACATCCTTTTGATACACGCTGCCGAGCGCCCACTGGGCGAGGCGGCGGCCGACCTCCTGCTTGTTCGTCGGGTGAATGTTCTTCGCGTCGCCGATGTCGAGCGTGATGGCCATGCCGCTGTTCGGAATAGAACTGAGCGCGTTCAGCATCTGCTCGCGCACGATCATCCAGCCATCGCCGGCTCGGGTGAAATTCGGAAGCTGCACCCAGGCGAAGGGAAACTCGTCATCCCAGCGCGTGCGCCAGTCCTTCGCGAGCAGCGTGAGCTGGGCCTGATAAAACGGCGCCTTTGGATCCTGGCTGTTTGCCTCGCCCTGATACCAGATCGCCCCGCGGATCGCATAAGGGATGAGCGGCGCGATCTTGCCGTTGAACAGGCCGCCGACGTTGCCTTTGCGTTTGCGTGTCTCGACCGGATCACGCGGTTTGCGTGGCGCCGGCTTTCCCGCCGCCTTGGCCTTTTTCACACTCTCAGTCCATTGTGCAAGTTGACGCTCATAGCCCGCCTTCGCCTTGGCTTCATCAAAGGTCGCATTGTCCTTCTTCACGGTTTCAAAGAACGGTTTCAGGTCCGCGCTGGCCTTCTGCGCCTCAGGACTGATCCACGACTCGATGGGTGTGCCACCGACGGAGGAATTGATGAGGCCACAGGCGTTTTGAGCGCCAGGTGGATCGTGCGGCCGAAAAAATAGGCCGTGGCGGAGAAACGGCCCACGGTTTCCGGTGAACAGATGATCCACGCGCCTTTGCACTGGGTTTGCGCCGTGTCCGCGGCGGCACTGCCTTCGGTGAACATGCGGATCTGCGGCAGTTTGGCCTCCGCCTGTGAGGTCTCGTAGTCCTTCGCGCTCTGCACGTTCATCGCCATGTTTGACTGGCCGGAACCGAGCCACACCTCTCCCACGAGCACATCGTTGATCGTCTTGTCGCCAATCGTGAGCGTCTGCGGCTCCGACGAAGCGGTCAGCGCATCGAGTTTGAGCGACCACTTGCCCGCAGCATCCGCCTTCGCAGTTTTCTTCTGACCGGCGATGCTCACGGTGATCTCGGTATTGGCATCCGCCGTGCCCCACACGGGAACAGGTTTGCCGCTTTGCAGCACCATGTGATCGGAGAACAGCGCCGGCAGGGTGATGGCCGCCCGGGCAGACAGCGGAAGAAGCAGGAGGAGGGCAAAGAACTTCATGACGGGTTGGGTTGAGAAGAGCCTTGTCAACGTCAGCCCCCGCACCATTGCTTCACGAATGTCAGTCGCCCTCTTTTCCGCCGGTCTCGGCGACGTGATCCGCACCTGCTATCTGACCGCGAGCTATCGCGTCATCAGCGGGACCACGCAGCCGCTGCCGGTGATCGTCGCCTCGCACAACCCGTTTGCGATCGAGATTTTCCGCCATCACCGGAACGCCGGGAACTTCATTCTCCACGATCTGGGCCACAAATTTGAGGAGTTTTTCAACGCGGGCTTGCGCGGGCCGGACATCAGCCGGGCCTTGTGTGAATGCGCGGGCGCCGACTACGGAACACTCATTCGCGGAAAAGCGGACGGCCATGTGCCGGTGTTCGATGCGCCGGACGACATCGACTCCGCCGGTCACATCGTGTTTCAGCCGTTTGCAGGGAGCGCATCCTACCGCTCACTGCCTCATGCCTTGATCGAAAAAACCGTGCAGGTGCTGCGCAGGCTGCCATGGCAGGTGTTCATCGTGACCCGCAACTACCTGAGAGTAGGAGTGAAGGGGAAGACCATTCACGCCGACGAAGATGCGAAGTGCTTCGAGGGCGGCAATGTGACCGTGCTGGACCATCTCTCGACGCCGGCGGCGCTGAACCTCATCAAATCCGCCCGCGCTTACGTGGGGAGCTGGTCCAGCCTGCATCAGGCGGCGTGGCTCGAAAACAAGCCCGTCGCCGTGTTTTACCCCGAGAATTACATCGATGTGCGCAAGGGCACGGGATACGCCTTCGGTCTGGACCGGGAGAACACCCTGGGGCGCGACTATTCGCAGGTGGATGCATCCGAGCTTGAGGCTTTTTTCAGGCGCTGGTGATCAGCCGCCGATGAACCGGCGCAAGACGTCGATATGGCCCGCCGCACCGGCGATGTCTGCGTCGAGATCCTCGTTCGTGATCTTGTAGGGCGTATGCACGGAGGTGATGTACGGCACGCGGTTGCTGCGTGCGAAGACCAGGCCATGATAGCGCCCGGTGATGACGAAACGTGAACGCGCGATCTGCGCAAAAGCGGCCTGCGGCCCGGCATTCGCGATGATCCGCGAACCTGGGAAGAGCTCCGCCGCATCGGCCAGATGCCGGTCGTCATCCACCGGCGCGCCCATGCCCAGCCAGGTGATCGGCACCTCGGACGAGGCAAACTGACGCAGATAATGCCGGATCAGATCGTTGCGTGGATTCACGAACCCGGCCGGGACGATGCTCACTTCGCGAGGCGCCTCACCCAGGGCTTCAGCCGACGGACGAAACAGATAGGCGGCATCTGGAAAGAACGACACGTCGTCCCGTCCGCGCAGCTCCCGCGCGATGCGCACACAGTTGGGTGAACGCAGGGTGATGAACTTCGCCTGCTGCAAATACGGCACCCAGGGCTTGAGGGCGATCGCATAGGCGTCTTCGCGTTTGCTGCGAAACTGGAAACCGCACGACGAGATGCCCCAGGGGAGGCCGCGCCGGATGGCGGCATCCATGTAAAACTTCATGCAGCGGAAGTGCGGTGATTCGGCCTCCTCGGGCCCATCCTTGGGGTTGTTGTACAAAATGCCGCCGCCGCCCAGCACGAGCAGGCCGAGATCATCCGGCAGGCAGGCAGGCAGATCGGAATTGTAAAACACTAGCTCGTGCTCCGGCAACTGCTGCGCGAAGACGAGCGGGTAGGTGTCATCGCCGACGTTGCCGTAACCGGAAGCTCCGACGAAGGCGATTTTCATGCGCGCGCTCTCGACTTCACCGTTTTTTTCCGAAGAGCGGAGGAGAGAATGGTGGAGAACCGGCCGGCCACGTCCTTCCATTGAAACTCATTCCGGCGCACATGCGCGATCCCCTGGGAGGAGAGCCGGGCACGTGCAGTTTTGTCACAATAGAGCGTCTGCAACGCAGCCACAAACGGCACGTCGTCCACAAGTGCTCCGACGGTGTTGATCTCCGGATGGATGAGCAGGCGCGAGCACGGCACCTTGACCGCCGGCGCGGCCCACTCGGACAACGCTGAGGAATCCGGCACGATCTGCGGGATGC
Organism: Prosthecobacter sp.; assembly: GCA_035438165.1. Taxonomy (GTDB): domain Bacteria; phylum Verrucomicrobiota; class Verrucomicrobiia; order Verrucomicrobiales; family Verrucomicrobiaceae; genus Prosthecobacter. The sequence goes on along the minus strand of DAORHS010000122.1, from coordinate 1,280 downwards.
CGCACGCCATGCCTTCCATCGTGGTGAGCCCCCAGCCTTCGCCGAGCGTGGTCGTCATCTGCACATCGAGACTGCCGTAGATGAGCTGCAGCTTCCGCCGTCCCTGCATCTCGCGGATGTCGTCACCGCCCGTGAGGATGAGACGGTCGGCGACGCCATGGTAGGCCGCGACGCGGTGCAGATCCCAGCCGGTGTCCTGCTTTGCGCAGTGGAGCAGCAAATAGGCGTCGGAGATGTGATGCTGTTTGATCCAGTCGGCAAAGATTTGGACGGTCACATCCAGCCGTTTGCGCGGCTGATTGCGGTTGATGTTCCCGACGATGAAGGCGTTTGCCGGAACGTTCAGGTCAAGCAGGCGGCGTGCCTCCATGCGGCTCACCGGCTGAAACACGCCGGTGTCGATGCCATGAGGGATGATGTGGCCCGGGCCGTCGAATCCCGCTTTCACAGCCTCACGATGACCAAAGCGCGTGTACCACACGGCGGCATGGAGCTTGTTCAACGCACGCATCGCGGCGGGATCCAGATGGCCGCCATCCACGGGCATGTAGCCAATGACCGGCACTCCGGCCGGCGCGATCCGCGCAAACTGGGCGACGTTCCACCAGTCGTTGTTGATGACGACGGCGGCGGGTGCGAACTCGGCGCACAGGTGCTGGAAACGGTTCATGCCCCACATGTCCCCGCCCTGCCAGGCAGGCATGACCTGATAGGGCAGATCATGCGCGGAGCCGTCGTAATTGACTCCGGACACGACGACTTCCCAGTCATGGCGCAGATGGTTCAAAACCGCGTGCGTGACGGTGGCGAACCCGGTGGGAACCAACGCGTCACCGATCCACAGCAGGCGCGGTTTGGGAGAACGACGAACAGCCCCAAACTTCACCTGAGTGGCCGGCTCGGCGCGCACCTGGGGCACCGACGTGACCGAGTTGATCGAATTGACCGGCGTACCGCTGGCCATCACCGCCACGGAGGAGAGCGCACTCACGCTGCGCACGGCGGCGGTCCTGGACGTCGGCACGCGTTTTGCCTTTGGAGCTACTGTCTTCCTTTTGGAAACCGGCGCCGCCTCTTTCACCACCGGTTTGGATTTGGCGGTGGGTGCGGCCTTTTTCGAACGCGGAGCCTTCTTCAGGAGCGGTTTCGTGGCAGCAGGTTTCTGCTTCGCCTTTTTGGCGTCCGGCCTGCGGACAGCGGGCTTTTTCGACGGGGCTTTCTTTTTCCCCGAGGCCTTGGCTTTCACCACGGTTTTCTTTTTCAACCCGGCCTGCGTTTTC
>DAORHS010000121.1:0-9572 GCA_035438165.1 Prosthecobacter sp. | reverse complement strand
GCCGTCGGCAAATTTCTCCATGAGGCGGCGCTCGGCGTCGTCGCTTTGCTGCGGGCAAAACTGCTCGCGCAGGGTGCTGGCGAGCGATTCGACGGCGGAATCGCCACGCACGAGGGCGCGGTAGCGTTCGAGGCAGTCGAGCCGCACTTCGGCGCTCACGCTGGCCGTGTCCGCGATGGTGTCTGCGGTGCGGGCGAGCAGGTAGGCGAGGGAAATGGGCTCGCGCAGCTCCTTGGGCAGCGCTTTGAGCGTGAGGTAGAACGAGCGCGACACCGCCGCCAGAAGCTGGCCGCCGAGTTCGCGTTCGTGGTGGGATTCGTCGGACATCAGTGTGTCAGTAGGACAGTGGGACAGTGGGACGGTCAAGCGGCGTGCTTTCGTTTGCAGTCTGGTCTGAACTGACCCACTGACCTACCGTCCTACTGACGCACCGGCCACCGTGAACCACCTCTACGTCCACATCCCGTTCTGCCACCGCATCTGCCCGTATTGCAGCTTTCACAAGCACACGCCGGGCGGGACGGACATGACGGCGTTTGTGGATGCCCTCATCAAGGAGATGGAGAAGCAACCGCTGAAGCCGAAGACAATTTTCTTCGGCGGCGGGACGCCGACGATGCTGAGCGAGACGCATCTGGAGCGGCTGCTGCGTGGTTTGCGCGAGCGCGTGGATGTGTCGGAAGTCGTGGAATTCACGATGGAGGCGAATCCGCGCACGGTGACGGTCTCGAAGGCGGCGCTGATGCGGGATCTGGGTGTGACGCGGGTGTCGCTTGGCATTCAGGCCTGGGATGAGGCGACGCTGAAGACGCTGGGACGTGATCATGCGCCCGCCGAGGCCGAAGAAACGTGGCAGGCGCTCAAGGCGGCGAAGTTTCCGAGTTTGAACCTCGACGTGATGTTCTCGATCCCGGGACAGAGCTTGGAAACATGGCGTGCGACGCTGGAGCACTCGCTCTCATTGAAGCCGGATCACATTTCGGCCTACAACCTCAACTATGAAGAAGACACGGACTTTTTTCGCAGGCTCAAAGCGGGGGAGTTCCGCGAGGACGAAGGTCGTGACGCCGATTTTTTCAACCTCGGCATCGACCTCCTCGAAGCGGGCGGTTTTGAGCACTACGAGATTTCGAATTATGCCAAACCGGGGCATCGCAGCGTTCACAACGAGGCCTACTGGTTCGGCGAGGACTATCTCGGCATCGGTCCCGGTGCGTTTTCGACGGTGGGCGGCAAACGCTGGCACAACGTCAAGGACACACCGCGCTACATGGCGATGACGCTGGCGGGCGAGAGCACGATGGCCGACATCGAAGACCTCACGCCGGAGAATCGCCGGACGGAGCGCTTTGGTCTGGAACTGCGCACGGCACGTGGTCTGCCGCTGGAATTGATCACCGCAGAGTCTCGCAAGATGCTGGAGACCTTGCGTGATCAGGGCCTGCTGGAATTCGACGAGCAGAGGGTGCGGCTGACGCGCGCGGGCAAACCGCTCGTGGATCCGATCGCGGTGGCGTTGATGGGGTAATCTTACCGCACAAAGTCGTCAGCGGCTTTCATCAACGGGCTGACCTTAAAGATCACAAGACCAATGACAGCGACCAGATAGAGGGAGATCAAAATGATTGCCATGATCCCGGCAAATTTCCAAAAGCTGCGCTGCTCATTAAGTGCTGCGTCGAGGTCAGCCACCGAACGGGTGGATCCGAGGGAGCCGATGCGATTGGCGTATTTCCAGAGCTTGATGGCGGGGAAGATGTAAACGAATGCCATCAGACCATAAAAGATCGCGAAGAAGATGATTTCTTTGCCTCCAAAGGGGCCGGTAGATGTTGTTTTTGCCAATCCGATGGCGGAAACCACTCCCATGCCGGCTCCGAGAAGCAGCATCACTCCGACACCGATCCACATCAGCACCGACATGAACCGCACCCAGGGTTTCGTGGCCGAGAGCGTGGCAATGGTACTGGGAGAAACGCCATCAGCCGCAGGACCGCTGGAGGCACCGTAAAGATTGGCGGCCGGTGAGGAGTACGGATTGGCGGGGGGAGTCGATTCCATGGTGGGGAGGGGGATGAGGTGAGACGGCCGGAATATTTCGGCGCGTGAGGAGCCTACGAAAAGAATTCGGTGGTTGTCAAAACCAAACGGAACCGCTTCATTAATCGCCAATGGCAGCGGCACGCGCGGACACCTTGCAACCAGTCGAACTCGCCGATGGCGTGGAGATTCAACTGCGTGTGGCCGGGCCGGCGGTGCGCAGCATGGCCTACACGATTGATCTGCTCATCCGCATCGGCATCGACATCGGGGTGGCGATCCTGGCGTTCTGGCTGTTGTCCGGATTGATCGGGTCGAAGGTGACGGGCGGACTGGTGATGCTGTTCATGTTTTTCATGGAGTGGTTTTACAATGTCATCTTTGAGGCCGGAACACGTGGTGCCACGCCGGGGCAACGGTCCATGAAACTGCGGGTGATGAGCATGACGGGCGGGCCGGTGACGCTGGCGCAGGCGGTGATGCGCAATTTTCTGCGCGTGGTGGATTTCATGCCGGGGCTGTATCTCACGGGCATCGTATGCATGCTGTTCACGAAGCGGTTTCAGCGCCTCGGCGACCTGGTGGCGAACACGGTGGTGACCTATGCCGATCCGCCGCCGGCCATCACGTCGGCGGTGGAAGTGCGTGCCGAACGGCGCGCGCCCTCGCAGGTGCTGACGCGTGAGGAGCAGGCGGCGCTGCTGCAGTTCATGGAGCGCGCGCCCCTGTGGGCGGATGAGCGCCGGCTCGAACTCGCCGCGCTGGCGCAGCCGCTGACGCAGGCGCCGGGCGTGGAGGGACTGCGCCGCCTGTGCGGCATGGCGCTGTGGCTGCAGGAGCCGGAGGAGAAACGTGGCGGGCCGCCACCACTGAAGGGAGCACCGCTGTTTCGATCATGACGCCCGCCCAGTTTGAAAAGAACATCGAGCCGCGCTGGAAGAAGCTGGAGCGTCTTCTCACCGAGGCGGAGCAGTCCCGGCCGCGGGAGGACGTGGACGAACTTCCCGCCACCTTCCGGCAGGTGTGTCATGACCTGAGCATCGCACAGCATCGCATGAGCCCGCAGCGGCTGACGCAGAAGCTCAACGCGCTGGCGATCCGCGCCTACCGCCTGCTTGAGCGCCGCAGCGCGGGCGGCGGGGAGGCGTTCATGCGTCTGTTTTTCGTGGAGTTTCCGCAGGCGGTGCGCGCGGAGTGGAAGCTGTTCTGGTGGTGCACGGCGCTGTTTTATCTGCCGGCGGTTTTGATTGCCGTCATCACACCGGCGCATCCCGAATGGGCCATGGCGCTGCTGGGACCCGACGGCATGGTGCAGATCGAGAGCATGTATGGCGAGGCCAGCAAACCCTCCGACTACGTGCGTGACAGCTTTGGCTCCGGCTTTGCCGCATTCTGCTTCTACATCTGGAACAATGTCAGCATCGACTTCAAAACGTTTGCCGGAGGCATTCTCGGCGGCGTGGGGGCCTTGTTTGTGCTGCTGTTCAATTCGCTCTACCTCGGCGCGGTGTTCGGCTACGTGCATTACTCCGGCAATCCGATGACGCTGTACACCTGGGTGGTGGCACATGGCGCGCCCGAACTCACGGGCGTGGTGATTTCGGCCATGGCGGGAATGCGTGTCGGCTGGTCGGTGCTGCGTCCCGGCCGATTGGAGCGCCGTGCGGCACTCGTGATCGCCGGACGCAAGGCACTGCCGCTGCTCATCGGTGCGGCGGTCTTGACCAGCCTTGCGGCTGTGCTGGAAGGTTTCTGGTCGCCATTGGACATGCCGCCGGTGATGAAATTTGCGGCCGGGGGTGTGTGCTGGCTGCTGGTGGCGGCCTTTTTGATGTTCAGCGGAAGGAGGCAGGCGAATGCGGCTTGAGGACATCACCGTCACCCTGCGTCCGCGGCAGCCCTGGGAGTCCGTGGATCTGGGCTGCGCCATGGTGCGGCGGGACTACGGCGCCATCATCGCGCTGTGGGCGTGCACGGTGGTGCCGCTGTGGGTGCTGGTGTGCGTGCTGCTGCGTTCGTCACCGGAGTGGATTCCGCTCGTCGTGTGGTGGTTGAAGCCGCTCTACGACCGTGTGCCGCTGTTTTTCCTGAGCCGTGCGGCCTTTGGCGTGCGGCCGGGATTTATCGAGACCTGGAAGGAGTGGCCGCGGCTGTGGATCTCGAATTGTCTTCCGGCGCTGCTGTGGCGGCGTCTCTCCTTCATCCGCAGCTTCGCTCTCCCGGCGCAGATGCTGGAGGGCCTGCGCGGAGCCGCGGTCAACCGCCGCATCAAGACTCTCGCGATGGACGGTGGCGGCTCCGGCGTCTCGCTTTCCTATGCGTTTTCCAAAATCGAGCTGGTCGCGTGGATTGGATTGATGCTCGGCACGTATGGTCTGCTGCCGGAGTCTGCGCAGCCGGACTGGGACGGGCTCATGAGTGCGTTCGACATCGAGAATGCGATCCCCGCCGGTTTTCTGTGGTGGGGCGCGGCCTGTCACATGGTCGTCGTCACGCTGGTGGAACCGTTTTATGTCGGTGCCGGATTCGCGCTGTATTTGAACTGCCGCACGCGCATCGAGGGGTGGGATGTGGAGCTGGCGTTCCGCCGCATGGCCACGCGTCTGACGTCCGCCGCGGCGGCCATGGTGATCGTCGTGCTGGCGGTTTTCGGCATCCAGCCTTCCGTGCAGGCGGCCGAGGGCCGGGAGCCGGCCAAAGTGATTCAGGAAGTGCTCAAAAAGCCGGAGTTTGAGATTCACAAGGTTCAAACCAAGGAGTGGGTGCCGGAGTTTGATGTGCCGGAGTCCAAGGGATCGGCGCCACGGCTCGACTTCTTGGGCGCCATCGGCGAACTGATGTTCTGGGTGCTGATCATCGGGCTGGTGGTCTGGCTTGTCGTCTATCTGGTGAAGAACAATCATTTGTTTATTTCCCGCAGTGTCAGCAGGGCGCCCGTCAAGGCGCCGAAGGTGCTCATGGGCATGAACATCACGCGCGAGAGCCTGCCGGACGACATTGTGGCCGCAGCACGTGCCGCGTGGGCAGCGGGTGATTTCAAAGAGGCGCTCAGCCTGCTCTATCGCGGCTCCTTGTCCTGGCTGGTGAACCGCCGCCGCGTGCCGATCATCGACAGCGATACGGAGGAAGACTGCCTCGTACACGTGTTGCAGGCAGGAGAGAAAACGGAGGCCGACTACTTCCGCCTGCTCACGGGTGCGTGGGTGCAGGTGGCCTACGCGAGCCTGCCGGCGTCGAATGACGAGATGGGCAGGCTCTTTGATCAATGGCCGTTTGTGGAGAAAGGAGGCGAGGCATGACGTCGTGCGCGTTTCGCAGGGTGATGACAATCGCCGCCTTGTTCGTCCTCTGCGGCTGTGACGGCCATTGGGAGGATGTGGAAAAGACCACGGGGTATAAAGGCAAGGCGCGGGTGAATCCCTTCCTCGCGGCCGAAGAGCTGCTCGATGAGCTCGGCCACCATGCGCATGGCGCCAAGTCGCTCACGAAGATGCCGCCTCATGACGCGGTGATTCTCATCTCCGGCGAAGGCGGCCTCCCCGAAGGCCGGGCGAAACAACTGCTGCGCTGGACGTTCAGCGGCGGGCATCTCATCTACTGCCTCGGCGGCACGCGGCCCTACAATGATTTCGAGACGCAGTTCGGTTCATTCATCGCCGCGATGCTGATCGAGGAGGAAAAGGATCCGATCCTGGAGCAGATGGGCGTGGGCGTGCAGAAGCGCTTCAAGGAGGAAGGGCTCAAAGGATTCATCAAAGAGGAGCCGAAAAAAAAGGACGGCGAGAAAGGTGAGTCGAAAGCGGCTTCGCCTGACAAAAAGAGCCAGGCCGGCAAAGACGAAGCTAAGAACCCGAAGAAGGAAAAGACCGACGACGATGAGGACGAGGAATGGCTCGAATCGGTGCGGGAGGTGAAATGGAACGATCAGACCTACCAGCTCAGTCTCGGCGGCTACATGAACCTGATCCTCAAGCGCAAGCTGCGACAGGGGGAGTTTTCCGCCGGATCCAAGAACGAGTCTCTGGCGCTGCATCTGCAGCATGGCATGGGATCCGTCACGCTGCTGTCGCATGCGCGTCCCTTCCGCAACCGCTGGATCGGCGAACAGGATCATGCGCGCTGGCTGGCCGCGCTCGTGGGCGAGCATGGATCGCGGGAGGTGCTGTTTGTGTCGAGTTCCTCCGGCAGCTTCCTCGGCCTGCTCTGGCAGCACGGCTGGATGGCGCTTGTGGCGCTGGCCGTGTGTCTCATTTTCTGGCTCTGGCAGCAGATGCCGCGCTTCGGGCCGATGGCCGAGGTGGAGCTCGATTCCACGCGGCATTTTGCCAGCCACATCGCTGCACTGGGGGAGTTTTTCTGGCGCATGCGCCGGGGTTCGCTGCTGGTGAACGCCGCCCGCGAGGCCGTGTGGGAGCGTGTGCGCGAAAGGCATCGGTCCCTCGATGATGGCAGCCGGCAGATGAACGACCATCTCGCCGCGGAAATCGTCCGCCGCACCGGCCTGCCGGTGGAACGGGTCACCGCCGCCTTCGACGTGGCGCCGCCCGTCGCCCCCAGCTTCGTCAATCTCATGCGTGATCTTCAAGTCATCCGTCGTGCTCTCTAAATCATCACCCACACATCCATGAACCCGATCCTCCCTGAACCCGACGTTTCCAGTCTCTACACGCCGCCGCCCGCGACGTTTTCGCCGCCGTCCATGCCGCGCAGCACGACGATTTTTCAGCAGATCCACACGGCGGTGTCCCAGGTGTTCGTCGGGCAGGAGGAGGTGCTGCATCAGGTGCTGGCGGCGCTGCTGGCCGGAGGCCATGTGCTGCTCGAAGGCAAGCCGGGCCTGGGCAAAACGCATCTGGTGCTCGCGCTTTCCCACACGTTTGGCGGCAGCTTCCGGCGCATCCAGTTCACGCCGGACCTGATGCCGTCCGATGTCTGCGGCCACACGTTATTCGACATGGCCAGCAGCACGTTTCGCGTGCGTCGGGGGCCGGTGTTCGCGAACCTTCTCCTGGCGGACGAAATCAATCGTGCTCCGGCCAAAACGCAGTCTTCGCTGCTCGAAGTGATGCAGGAGGCGCAGGTGACGATCGATGGCGAAAGCCACACGCTCGTGCCGCCCTTCATGACCTTCGCCACGCAGAATCCCATCGAGCAGGAGGGCACGTATCCGCTGCCCGAGGCCCAGCTCGACCGCTTTCTGCTCAAGGTGCTCATCGACTATCCCGATGTGGCGGACGAAACGTGGGTGGTGAAAGCCGTTTCATCGCGTGCCTCGGGCGGCGGTCTCTCGACATCCAGCGTGCCGCAGGTTTGCACGCCCGATGACATCATCGCGGCCCAGGAGGAGGCGGCCGCCGTGCAGGCGGTGGAGCAGGTGGTCGATTACGCGGTGAAAATCGTGCGCGCCACCCGCCAGCACAGCGCGATCTCGCTCGGTGCCGGAACGCGTGGTGCGATCAGCCTGGTGCGTGTGGCCAAATCCTATGCGCTGCTCGAAGGGCGCGGCTACATCACTCCCGCGGATGTGAAACGCGCCGTGCTGCCCGTGCTGCGCCATCGTGTGCAGCTTGCCCCGGAAATCGCAATCAGCGGTCAGAGTGTCGATGACATGCTCAACTCGCTGCTCAAGACCATCGAAGCACCGCGCGTCTGATTCTCATGCGCCCGACCGCCCTGCTGCTCAAACTGCTCATCGCCTGGCTCGTGCTGGCGGTGGCGGCGTGTGTTTGGGAGAAGTTTGTGGTGCTCTGGCAGGGCACGGGTGGTCTTCTGCTGCTCATCATGCTGGTGGACGCGTTCACGCTGCCACGTCGCGGGCGCATCACCGGAGAGCGGTCGCTGCCGGGTCGTTTTGCGCTGGGGGTCGGATCGCAGGTGACGCTGACGGTGACGCATTCGACCGGACGCACGCTGGCCCTGGAGTTGTTTGACGGCATTCCGACCGCCGCCGAGGCCGAAGGACTGCCGCATCGTTTTAGCGTGCCGCCGGGCGAGTTCGCGGCCATCACGTATGAGGCGCGTTTCGTTCGTCGCGGGCAGCATGTGTTTACCCCGGCACATGTGCTGGCCGGGTCGGTCATCGGTTTGTGGCGCAATCTTCATTATGTCGCGGGCGAGAGCCAGACGCGCGCTTATCCGAACTACGAACCCGTGGTGCGCTTCGCGATGCTGGCGATGGCGAACCGCGTTGAGACGATGGGCATCATCAAACGCCGCCGCATGGGAGCCTCGCTGGATTTCCATCAACTGCGTGACTATCAGGACGGCGATGTTCTTTCCCGCATCGACTGGAAGGCCACCTCGCGTCGTTCGACGCTCGTCAGTCGTGATTACGAGGAGACGCGCAATCAGACCATCCTGCTCGTGCCCGATTGCGGCCGCCGCATGCGCGCACTCGACGGCGGGCTCAGCCAGTTCGACCACTGTCTCAACGCGATGCTGCTGATCGCCTTCATTGCGCTGCGCCAGGGGGATGAAGTGGGCGTGGTGGGTTTCGGCGGCGTGCAGCGCTGGCTGCCGCCAGTGAAAGGCGCGCACAGCATGCCCAAGCTGCTCAATCACCTCTACAACTACGAAGCCAGCAGCGAGCCGAGCGACTTCATCGAGGCGGCGGAACGTGTGATGACGCTGCAGAAACGCCGTGCGCTGGTGATCCTGCTCACCAACCTCCGCAGTGAAGACGGGTCCACCTTGTCCGCCGCCGCCAGCGCCATGCAGCGCCGGCATCTGGTACTCGCCGCCACCTTGCGCGAGCATGAGCTCGATCAGCGCGCCGAGGCGCCGATCGACCATCTGCACGATGCGCTGCAATACGGAGCCCTGGCACATTACTTCGGCGAACGCCGGCATCTGCTGGAGACCCTGCGAGCCCGCCGCATCCTCACGGTGGATGAGTCCGCGCAGATGCTGCCGGTGGCGCTGGCGAACAAATATCTGGATGTCAAAGCAGGCGGGCTGCTTTGAGAATGACGCCACTTGAGTGTGGCGCTAGGCGCTACGTGTAGCGTTATTTGCGACACACGTGAGGGAGGGGAGGGTGGATTCCGCATGACCCGCCCATCCAGTCATTTGTTCCCGCCCTATCCGCAGGCGGACCGGCAGAAGCATCATGCCGGACTCTCATCGGCGATCCAGCGTGTCCTTGAGAGTGGCAGCTACCTTATGGGCGAAGAGGGGAGGGCCTTTGAAGATGAGTTTGCCGCCCATCTCGGCGCAAAGCAGGTCATCGGCCTGGCAAACGGCACGGACGCGATTGAAGTGATGCTGCGGGCGCATGAAATTGGGTGCGGTCACAAGGTGGTGGTGCCTGCCCACGCTCCCTCCGCTGTAGCGGCGGGAGTGTTGCGTTGCGGAGCAGAGGTCGTTTTTGCCGACATTGAGGCGGAAACGTTCACGCTATGCCCGGAGTCGCTGGATGCAGTGCTGCGTTCCCCTCAGGGACTGGGAGTGAAGGCGGTGCTGGCGGTTCATCTTTACGGGCATCCGGCGGACTGGAGAAATTTGCGTCATGTGGCCAACGCGCACGGTGTCCT
>DAORHS010000120.1:0-9581 GCA_035438165.1 Prosthecobacter sp. | reverse complement strand
ACGGTGTCATCATTCCACCACGTGTGGCCCCCAATCAGATCGTCATCCTGCCCGTCACACCGAAGCCGGAGACGCGGGATGAGGTCATCGCCGCCTGTGAGGCGCTGGCGCAGACGCTGCGCGCGCAGACGTTTGCCGGCGAACCGCTGCGGGTGCATGTGGACAAGCGTGATCTCCAAGGCGGTGCGAAGAACTGGGAGTGGATCAAGAAGGGCGTGCCGATGCGTCTTGAAATGGGGCCGCGTGACATCACCAACCGCAGTGTGGCGGTCTGCCGCCGCGACCAGGGGCCAAAGGCAAAGGAGTTTGTGCCAAAGGAAGACCTCATTCGAACCGTGGCCGAGCGCCTGCAGGAGATTCAGGACGCCCTGCTCGCACGTGCCACGGCGCTGCGTGACGCGAACATGAAGAAGCTCGAAACCATGGATGCGTTCAAAGCCTTTTTTGCCGAGAACTCGGAAGGTGGTTTCGCCCTCATGCACTGGGCCGGCAGCGGCGACGATGAGGACACGCTCAGCAAGGACCTCAAAGTCACCATCCGCTGCATTCCTCATGGCGACCAGTATGCCGAGGAGGGCACATGCTTCCTGACCGGCAAGCCGAGCCGCCGCCGTGTGGTGTTCGCACGCAGCTATTGAGGCGGAGGAGGGTCAAGGCCCCGTCAAGTGGTAAGTGGTGGTCAAGACTCGACTCTTGACCCTGCTTGGCCATCTTGACCGTGCTTCAGCGCAGAATCTCGCCTTTCGTCACATCGCCGGGTACGTCCAGCAGCATGATCTGATTGATCGTCTTGAACTGGGTGTGGTCGGCGACCTCCCAGACGACTTTTTTGTCGCGGGTGACCTCGATGACCTGCGGTTGCTCGCCGATGTGGCCGTGGCCGAGATAGACGCAGAAGACGGTGTTCCCGTTCGGCAGCCGCTGGCAGCCGGCCATGAGGCGAAGCGTGTTGCCGGGCAGGGCGTTTTCCTTCAGTTCCCAAACGATCTTCTCCTGCGCGTCGAGTTCGAGCACCTGATGGCCGTCGCCGCAGGTGATGAGCAGATGACCGTCCGGCAGCGGCACGACCTCATGCGGATCGCCAGGAACCTTGATCTGGCGCAGCACCTGGCCCGCACCATCGAGTTCGACGATTTTGCCTTCGCCCTTGAAGCAGACGAGGTAGTGACCGTTTGCGAGCTTGCGCGTGCCACGGAACTGGTTGTGCAGCTTGATCTCGGGCGCGGCTGTCAGCTTGATCTCCTTCGCGATTTTCCCGGCGCGATCCACCTCGATGATCCGGCTGGTGCCGCATTCGACGATCATGACGTTGCCATCGGGCAGGGGCTGGCAGGCATGCACCTCGACTTTCACATCGGTCGGCGCCTTGTACTCCCACACGACATTCTTGTCCGTCGTGACTTCCAGCGCACCGCTGACGAAGCAGAAGAGGTAGTTTCCGTTCGGCAGCCGCCAGCAGTCCTGCGGGCTCTTGCAGTCCCACTGCCACTCGATTTTGCCTTCGGCGGACACCACGCACACCTTGCCGCCACCGTAGTCGCAGCAGAGAAAGGGATGGGCCGCATGCGCGGTGGAAAGCAGGGCGAGGAGGGCGGCAAAGAGTCGGATCATGTCGATGAGCGGTTGGACGGGGCCGACATCAACGCATGCCACGCCGCCTTTGCTTCAAGGCATTCTCACGGGCGTCATCGGCCCGGAAACTTACCGGATGAAGTAGCTCAAGTTTTCCAGCTCCACGGCCAGATCGACACTGTTCACCACCACGTGCTCAGGCACATCGAGCACGGTGGGGGAGAAGTTCAGGATGGCCTGGATGCCGTCGCGCACCATGTCATTGACCACGGTTTGGGCGCTGTTGGCCGGCACGGTCAGGATGGCCATCTTCACGTGGTTGCGGTGGATGAACTCCGCCATGTCGGTCATGGGCAGCACCGGCACGTTGACCTGCGGGATCTTCCGCGGCGCCAGATCAAAGGCCGCGGCGACCTCGAAACCCTCCTTGCGGAATCCACCGTAGCGCAGGAGTGCCGAGCCGAGGTTTCCCACTCCGACCAGGATGACCGGCTGCAGCTTGTTCTGACCCAGCACGTCGCCGATCGTGCCGCTCAGCGCGTCCACGTTGTAGCCCAGGCCCCGGGTGCCAAGCTGGCCGAAATAGGCCAGATCCTTCCGCAACTGGGTGGATTTCACCCCGGCGGCCTTCGCCAGAGCGGCGGAGGACACCGTGTCCACCTGGTTCTCACGCAGCCGCTGGAGGCAGCGCTGGTAGATGGAGAGGCGGTAGATTGACTTGCGGGGGATGTCTATTTTGGCTGCCATTGTATGAAGCATGTGAAATTTCACCCCAATACGACGGATGTCAAACGTGCCATCCTGACGGCCTTGTCACCGCTGCGGCAGGGCGGGAGCCTCGGGGACTCTCTTGACCGGATCGGCGTCCGGAATGCGTTCTGCGGCAGGGATGCGCAGGTTCTTCTCCAGCAGTTTCAGGTACTCGATCAGTCCCGGCGTGGCCTGTTTCTCGTCGTAGAGGCGCTTCAGAATCGCGTAGCCCTTCCGCCACGAGTCAGGATCGTTGGACTGAGCGTAGGCATAGGCGGCGAAGCGTCCGGTGAAACTCAGGCCCCCGTGTTCAAATGATTGGAGGTAGGCGTCTCCTGAGGCCTTGAAGTCCTTGCTGCGGTTCCAGTGAATCTCGGCCAGCTTCTGCCACAGGCGTGGATTGTCCGGCAGGAACTTCAGGCCCTCGTTCAGGATGTCGATGCCACGCTTCACATGATCGTGGAAAAGCTGTCCGCGCAGAGCCGGCTTCAGATCCTCGTTGTACAGGTAATACGAAGCCGCGTTGTAGGCCATGTACCAGGCCGCCTCTTCCCAGTAGCGGGCGTTGCGCGGCTGCAGGCGTGTCACCAGCTTGTAGTAGCTGTCCACCTTCGCCCAGTTCACATAGGTGAACTCCACGTGGGCGCGGAGTTGGAAGATGCTGGCGGCCAGGCCACGCAGGCCGCCGAGTGATGCCGCGAGTCCCATCTGGCCCATGTTTTCACCGGCGCCCAGGTTCAGCGGTTCGTCCACCAGATGCATGGCGCGTAAATCACGCGTCACATGCTGTTCCAGCGGCAGTTTGACCAGGCCGAAGACCAGCAGCACCGCCGCAGCCTGAAGTTTCCGTTTCATAGCTCCTTCTCCACAAAGATGAGATGGGTGACGAACAGATAAACCGTCATGTAGAGCACCGCGATGCCGGTCATGTCATACACCGCCGCCCACGGCACGACCTCGCCGTTCACCACGCTGTCCACGATGTCGAATTGCGCGAGGTCGGGGCAGATCGCCGCCAGTGCCAGCGTGGCGATGCGTTTCGCCATGCTTCCGAGATGCGGCTGGAACAGGAACTCGCGGATCAGCGCCTCGCCATGGCCGATGATCGTGACGCAGAAAGTGATCACGATGGTGAAGAGCGTCGAACTCGCGATGCACGAGAGCAACAGCGCCACCGTGGTCACCACGGACGCCTTCAAAAAGATGGCCCACACGGCCCAGTGCAGGTTCCAGGTCAGCCCCTGCCTCGCCACGATCTCACGCACCTGTGCCACGACCTCGGGCGAGTCCTGTTTTTCCAGGCGCAGGTGTGAGAGCGCGGCATCGAGCAGCATGGACTGCTGCGTCCAAAGAATGAGGCTCAGCACCGCATCCATGATGATCAATCCCGCGCCGATGAGCATCAGCACGCCGAGCAGCTTGCCGAGCAGATAGTCAAACCGCGGCACCGGCTTCGACAGGATCGTGTAAAGCGTGCGATCCTCCAGATCCTTCGGCAGCAGCAGGGCCGTGGACACGACGCCGATCACGATGCTGAAGACCTGTAGCGCGGCCAGCGACACCGTTTTGAGCTGATTGAGCTGCTGCTCGGGATTGATCACGGAAAAGCCAAAGCCCAGTCCCACGACGAGCACGCAAAACAGCAGCAGGAACGGCAGAATCTTCATGCGCATCAGCTGCGTCAGCGTGGCCATCGCCAGCGTCCAGACGCGTCGCGGCGAAAAGCGCACCGGGGGCGTGCGGGCGGCGGCGGATGTCGGTGGGGCGTCACTCATGGCTTTTTCGTTTCGTTCGTGGCTTCGAGGAAGAGGCGTTCCAGCGTTGTGCGCGGATGGCCGCTGCGCAGCAGACGCGTGTCACCGCCTTCGGACTTCACCAGCTCATGGATCTTCGCCAGCAGGGCGGGGGAGGCGTTCTCCAGCACCATCTCGGTTTGATTTTCCACGGCGATCAGGTCCTCCAGCCGTCCTTCACGCACCATGCGGCCGCGTGCCATGATGCCCACGCGGTCACAGACCTCCTGCATCTGCTCCAGCAGGTGGGAGGTTACCAGCACCGTGATGCCGCGTGAGCGAAACTCGATGATCAGATCGCGGATGATGCGCGAGCCCGAGGGGTCCACGCCCGCTGTCGGCTCATCCAGCACGAGCAGTTGCGGCTCATGAATCAACGCCTGCGCCAGGCCGAGCCGCTGTAGCATGCCTTTGGAATAACCGCCCACGCGTCGGGCCGCGGCGTCTTCGAGGCCGGTCAGCGCCAGCATTTCGGAGGCGCGTTGCTTCAGCTTTTCGCCGCGCATGCCGCACAGGCTGCCATAGAAGTGCAGCGTCTCGCGTCCGGTCAGGTGCTTGTAGAAATAGGGGTTCTCCGGCAGGAAGCCCACGCTGTGGCGGCTGGCCACCTCCGTGCTCGGCACGCCGAAGATGCTTGTTTCACCTTCGGTCGGTTTCAGCAGGCCCAGAATGACCTTCATCGTCGTCGATTTGCCGGAACCGTTCGGACCGATGAGGCCATAGACCTCGCCTGCCTTCACCTCGATGGACAGATCATGCACCGCACGAAACGCCCCTTTGCCCAGGCCTCCTTTGAAGACCTTGGTCAGACGGTTGACGGAAACGGCGGACGTGGCGGACATGGTGGGTGCAATCAATGCGCGATGTTAAATCCACGCAAGCCTGGCTGTGCGGCGGCAACCTTGACCTCTCGTTCCTTGATGTGTGATCCCAGGCTGCTCTGCTGGATGTCCTCGAGAAAGGCATCAAGTTCGTCGGCCTCAAACGACTGGGCCATCATCTCCACGCGCCCATCTGGCAGGTTTTTGACCCAGCCGGTCACATCAAAGCCCGAGGCGATGCGCTTCGTGCTGTATCGAAATCCCACGCCCTGGACGTGGCCCGTATAAAAAACATGTTTGGCGGTCATCACTTCAGTAAAAGTTTCAAGGCGCTCCTGGCTTCTTCGCCCGCAGCCTCAATCAACACCACGCCTGCATCGCCGCGGTTGCGCAGCAGGCTCACAAAACGGCCCTGCGCGGTGAATTCGGCCTCGCCCTTCGTCTCGTAGCGTTGTTTCAGCGCGTTCAGCATCGCTTTGAAAAAGGCGTCGGCGGAGGACTTGTCCATGAACAGTGTCTGCCACGCGGCGTGATCGCGCTTTGCGCCGCCATCGGCGTTCCAGACCAGCAGCCGGTCCGCCATGAGGCCGCGCGCACCGAGCGCCGCGTCTTCATCGTTGTTGTAGGTGCGCAGCGCCGTCACGCACACAAATTTGCCCAGGCGGTCGTCGAGAAACGGCAGCACGCCACCGAGTTTCACGTCATCCAGCTTGATCTCCACCGGCGCGGGCCGTTCGGGGTCGAGATACACTTCGGGTTCGATCACCTCCGCCGTGCTGATCGGCGGGCGGCTGTAGGCGGCGTTGAGCTGCGCAAAACTGCCCGCGCTGTGCAGCGTCTGCGCGAAATCAAAGCCACGGCTGAAGGGAAACAGTGACAGCTCACGCAGAAACGCAGGCATCGGCACCTGATTGAGCGGATGATCCGGATCTTCGGACGGCAGGTCGTCCTTCGGAGCCGAGGCGGGGTTCTGCAGCGAGTGCAGGAAGCGCGTGAGTGCCGCATCACCTGAAATCAAAGAATCACGTGCGATCCGCATGTCTGTCGTCATCGGTCCGTGCTGCGGCTGAAACAACGTGCTGCCATACTCCCGCAGCAACTGGCCGAAGGCGATGCCCAGCGGCTCATTGTCCGTCACTGACGGGCCGGAAGCCGTGGAGGGATCAATCGTGAACATCGTTTCGGACTCCTCGTCGTACCAGCCGCCGAGCTGGCGTGCCAGCAGCGCTGCACGCAACGGCAGCGGATCGACCGCCTCCGGGATCCAGCCCAGGGCCGCGAGTCCGCGGGCGAGCTTTTTCCCCTCGTCATTCGGCTGCTGGCGCTTCAGCCACGCGAGGATCGCCATCTCCACCTCCTCCTGGCTCACCGATGTCGTCACCAGTGGTAGTGCGTGAAGTTTGCGCATCTTCATCATCTCCAGCCCCATGCCCACAAAGTCGGGAGCCACGCCGTCGTCCTTCAAATCCATCTTCGGCGCATCCTTCATGCCCAGCGTGCCGAGCTTTTGGATCATCTGGGCGTTCTCATCCTTCAGCGCATCATTCTGGCCCTGAAGATACTCAATCTGCCCCTGCAGCAGCACGATCTGCTTCTGCAGGTCTTCCATCGTGCCCGCCACTGCATCGATGGGGGGCGTCTCAGAGTTCACCACCGCAGTCGCCGGTTTTCCCGGCTTCAATCCTGCCAAAAACCACGCCGTCCCGCCTCCAAGCGCGAGGAGAATGGTCAGCAGTGCGGCGGGGTTGAGCTTCATGACGAATTCATAAGGCAGGCCGCGAAGCATCTCCAGTTTTCTCGTTGGACGAACGCAAATTCACGCCACGGTGCAGCATGCTCCGCTGGCGATTCGGCAACCACGACCTCGATCTCACCCATCGCGGCCTCATCATGGGCATTGTCAACGTCACGCCCGACAGCTTTTCGGACGGCGGGCGCTTCAACGACCACGGTCGTGCGGTCGAGCATGCCTTCACCTTGATTGCCGAAGGCGCGGACATCCTCGACATCGGCGGCGAATCGACGCGTCCCGGTGCCGAACCCGTTGAGGAGGCCGAGGAACTGCGCCGCGTGCTGCCGGTCATCCGTGCGGTGCGTTCGCAAACGAAGGCGCTCATCTCCATCGACACCATGAAGGCCGCTGTCGCCCGCGCCGCGCTTGATGCCGGGGCCGACATCATCAACGACGTCACCGGCCTGCGCGGCGATGCCGCCATGCCGCGTCTCGCCGCTCAAACCAGCGCCGGCCTCGTCGTCATGCACATGACCGGCACCCCGCAGACCATGCAGGCGAACCCGCATTACGACGATGTCGTCACCGAGGTGCGCGGCTACTTCGAAAACCGCCTGCGCCTGCTCGAAAACGAGGGCATCGCTCCCGAACGCGTCGTGCTCGACCCCGGTTTTGGCTTCGGCAAGACCCTGGAGCACAACCTTGCCCTCATGCGCGATCTCTCACAGCTCGCCACGCTCCGCCCGCTGCTCATCGGCGTCTCGCGCAAATCCATGATCGCCAAAGTCCTCCACTCCGACGCCATGGACGACCGCTACTGGCCCACCATCGCCCTCACCGCCCACGCCCGCGAACACGGCGCCCGCATCGTGCGGGTGCATGATGTGAAGCCGAATCGCGAAGCGCTCAGGATGATGGAGGCAATCCTGAATGGAGGGAGAAGCAAAAACAGGGACGGAAGCCTTGACGCTGCTGAGAGCTGATAGCAATAGTTGGCAACTATGAACGTCGCGCTCACCCATCATTGGGAAGGATTCATTCGCCAGTTGATCGACTCTGGCCGCTATAACAACGCCAGCGAGGTCGTCCGTGCCGCCCTACGCAAGCTTCAGGACACCGAGGGCGAAATCTTTCCCGCCGGGAGCCTGAAGCATCTCTATACTGAAGTGGAGAATGCTGCTGAGGCAAAACTCGCCCGGCGCATTCGCGTCCCGATGCCTGAAGAGGTATGAAGCCTTGGGACATCTATACCTACGACTTTGGCGAGGCCGGACCACATCCTGCTGTGATCGTGTCCCATCCTGACCGCGTTGCCAAAGCTGAGTGGGTGAATGTCCTGCTATGCACCACCCAACGCGCCAACCGTCCGCCCAGAGAAACGGAAGTCCGCCTCAACGGCGCCGACGGCCTCGATTGGGAAACGCTCTGTCGCTGTGATGCGCTATGGCTTGTCGAAAAGTCCAAGCTCACCAAAAAGCGCGGCGCTGTCGCCCTCATTCGTCGTCGGCAGATCGTGGACAAAATCAATGCCAGCATGGGATGGAAGCTGGTGTGAGATAAGATCACCAGCTTTTCATAAACCGCACCTTGTCAGCCTGCTTCACATTCAACCTCCGAAATACGGAATCCCCAGCTTCTTCGCGAGGCGCTTCGGCCTCCGCATCGCCTCTTCCATGCGCTGCGCTTCATCCGCACCGCGCAGATCTTTGCAGTCGGGATGCGCCTCAGGAGCGGCGATGAGGCCGAGCTGGTGCAGCACATGCGCGGTGCTGTGCTTGTAGGGAGAGGCGCTCATGCGGTCATCGAGGCGGAAGACGAGGTCTTCGAAGGACTGGAAGGCTTCAAAGAGCTTGTACACGCGCGTGTCGAAGCGGCCGGTGCCGGTCTTGAATTGCTTGTCGGCCACGCTGTCGAGCAGCCACATGTCGCGGGCGGCGCAGATGAGCGGGCAGGCGCTGACGCCGGCACCGATGAGCAGCGGCAGGCCGAGCTTGATGGCGGTGGCGATGCCGTAGTCGTCGCCGCTGTGCGGGGAGAAGGGCAGGTTGAGTCCTTTGCACATCGCGGCCCAGTAGTGGAAGTGCGGTTCGTCGAGCGTGCTCACCTTGCCACCTACATAGGTCGGATGCATGGCGATCTCATGGAACAGCCACGGATCAAACGGCGTGGCCCACGGCACGAAGGACGGCTCCAGCGCATGTGCAATGCCGGGGCGGATGAGATGCTCGGCGATCTGGAAGTAGGCGTCGCGACGTGGTTCGTTTTCCAGCGTGTTGAGCAGCTTGCTGGTCATGATCATCATCTCGCAGTTGTCATGCTCCTGCGCGATGTCGAGCAGCGGCCAGTAGCGCTCGGCTTTGAACCCGGTGTCGTTTTCCGCGCCGCGTGCGGTCACACCGGCGATGAAGCGCTGCTCCGGAAACTCAGCGCGGAAGCGCTTCAGCACCTCGGCGTAGAGGTCGTTGTCGAGATCGAAGATGTAACCCGTGTCCGCATTGAGCACGAAGACCATCTCGACGCCGTAATAAGCCGCGCACTGCTGCATCCAGCGCACGCTCTTGGTGAAGCCGTCCCAGTCGGGCTTCTGGTCCTTGAACGGCAGCAGCGTGGCGACACAGAGACGCGCCTTCGTGGTGTGATCGACGAGTTCTTCCTCGCTGGTGTAGGCCCAGACCGTCTCGTTCCAGGCGGTGGAGGGTTTGAGGTCGGCGGGATTCGAAATGAGGGCGCGTTGGTCAGCCATGCATCATGTAGAGCATGATCGGCCCGAGGGGCCAAGACGAATTCCGAATGCCTGAGATCGGAAATTGTGATTACCGGACGATCTCCAGCGTCCCTGCCTTGCCCGAAGGCCAGTTCGCGCCTTCTTTGACCCACTTCCTGAGGATCGTGTATTCATCCTTCGTCAGGCGT
>DAORHS010000119.1:0-9607 GCA_035438165.1 Prosthecobacter sp. | reverse complement strand
GATGAGTTCGTTGGCGAGGAAGTCGAGGAGTTCGGGATGGCTGGGTTTGTCGCCACCGAGGCCGAAGTCGCTCGGCGTGGTGACGAGGCCCTGGCCGAAGTGGTGATGCCAGAGGCGGTTGACGATGACACGGGCGGTGAGCGGGTTCTCAGGATGCGTGATCCAGGTGGCCAGAGCGAGACGGCGCTGGCCTTCGGGCGTGGTGTTGTCGCCGAAGTCGTGAGGCGCGTGCCTGGCCCAGGCGAAGGCACCGGGTGTGACCTCCTGCTTTGGGTCCTCGGGATTGCCGCGGCTTTGCACCTGAATGACGGCCGGTTTCTCTTCACTGACGATGGCGAAGACCTTGGGTGAGTCGGGAAGCTTCTTCAATGCGCCTTCGAGCTTCGTCGCTTCAGCACAGAGTTGCTTGAGGCGCGCTTCGTCGGCTGCGGCGAGCGTGGCGTGATCGACATCGGGCGCAAGGCGGACGTCGCCAATGAACAGAAGGTCGCTGCCGATGCCGTCGCCGCCGTCGGTGGCGATGAGGGTGAGCGTTTTTGCATTGGCCGGGATCGCCAGATCGAGCGTGAGCGTCTCGTCCTTGCGCAGTTTGAGCTTCTGCAACTTCACGTCGGTGTCGATGCAGACGGTGAAGCCGGCGAGCGATGACTTTGCGCTTTCCGCCGCGCCGAAACCGACGACGCCGGTGAGCCGCAACGCACCGAGGCCGTTGCCCTGGCGGATTTTGACGAGATCAAAGGTGACTCCGCCATTCGCATGCAGGCCGAGGATGGAATGGCCTGCGGCTGCGAAGTCGGTGCCGTTCAGCGTCGTGCTGCGCTGCGCATTCAGCGGGCCGTTGCGCACGGCATCCCAGGTGTGGCCGCTGGTGGCGGGAATGCCGGCGGTTTCCTTCTTGTAGTCCACCGGCACCGGATTCCGGCCATCCGGCACGAACACATACTTCACGAGCCGCAGCGCGTCCTTTGGATCGCCGGGCAGTTCGAGCTTTTGCAGGCGGTTGGTCAGGATGTCGCGGTGGTAGCCGAGCTTTTCGGTCACGTAGTTGCCGGTGCGGATGTGGATGCCACGTCCTTTGACACCGGAGCCGCGTCCGTCGCCTCCACCCACGATGTCGGCGAGATCGAGCCCTTCGCCGGCCAGTTTCGCGATCTGTGCGCGGGTTTGTGACAGTTGCTTCGTCAGGCGCTCCCTTTCGGAGGCGATGCGCTTCGATTCGCGCGGATCGGCCTCGCGTTCACCGCGCTTCACACCGGCAAAGACGGCCCAGAGGCGATAATACTCCTCTTGCGTGATGGGATCGAGCTTGTGGTCGTGACAGCGTGCGCAGTTCACCGTCATGGCCATCGTGGCGGTGAGGGTCTGCGTGACCATGTCGTCGAGATCGAGCGCACGGGCGGCGCGCTTGAGCATGTCGCTCTTCGTTTCGATCTGACCCACGAAATCATACGGCCCTGCGGCGAGAAAACCGGTGGCAATGACGCTTTGCGGATCATCCGGCGCGATGACATCACCGGCGATCTGCTCACGCAGGAACTGGTCGTAGGGTTTGTCGGCGTTTAGGGAGTCGATCACGTAATCGCGGTAACGCCACGCATCCGGACGCAGCTTGTCACGTTCAAAGCCATGAGTGTCCGCGTAATGCGCGATGTCCAGCCAGTGGCGTGCCCAGCGCTCGCCGTAGTGTTTGCTGGCGAGCAGAGAGTCCACGAGCGCTTCGTAAGACTGATCCGTCAGATCGGACGGATCCGGTGGAAGGCCGATGAGATCGAAATGCAGGCGGCGGGAGAGCGTGCGAGCGTCGGCCGGTGGAGACATGCGAAGGCCGTGTTCGTGGAGTTTGGCTTCGATGAAGACGTCGATGGGGTTCGGGGTTTCAAGTTTCAGGTTTAAAGTCTCAAGTTCACCTGAAGTGCCGGTCACGGAGGGCTTGGCAACTTGCAACGTGGAACCTGAAACCTGGAACTTCATCAGCGGCTGCACGGACCAGTGTTGGAGGCGCTTGTCGATGGCGGCGGCTTTGTCCGCGGCGTTTTCAGGCCACGCGGCGCCGGATTCGATCCACGTTTTGATCGCTGCGATCTGTGAAGACGTGAGAGGCTGGCCTTTGGGCGGCATGCGCTCGTCCTCGTCGGTGCTGATGATGCGCTGGAAAAGCGATGACTTGTCGAGACTGCCTGATACGATGGCTGGACCATCATGACCGCCTTTGAAGGCGTAGGGTCTGGCATCGAGACGCAGTTCACCTTTCTGCTTCTTCTCGCCGTGGCACTCGACACAGCGTTCCTGCAACAACGGGCGAATCTCGCGGTCAAAATCGACGGCGAGGGCGGAGGTGGTGAGGATCAAAAGAACCGCTGCTTTCATCGTTTCGTCTTCGGTTTGGAGGCAAGGTCGCGCGTGGCTTCTTCAAGGTGATGCTTCATCGCTTTGGCTGCGGCGGCTCCATCGTGGGCAACAATCGCGTTCAGAATGGCGGTGTGATGATCGATGGCGCGCTGCTGGCCGACATTGCCGATGGTGACGCGGCGGCTTTCGCGACCCAGGTCGGCCAGCGATTCGAGCATGAGCTTGAGGATTTCATTGCCCGCGATGCGCGAGAGTGTGCGGTGGAAATCAATGTCCGCTTCGACCGCCTCATCATGCGTGTCCGCCGCGATCATCCGTGCGTGGATGGCGCGAAGCTGCTTCACATCGGCCGCCTTGGCCTTCAGCGCCGCCTGGCGGGCGATCTCGGGCTCGATGGCGGCCCTCGTTTCGTTCAACTGGCGCAGACGCTCCGCCATTTCCGGCAGCAGGAGGGAAAGCGATCCGCTCAGCGGCTTGTGCAGGCGGTTCACCGCACGGATGCCGCTGCCGTGGCGGATTTCGAGCAGCCCCTGCGATTCAAGACGCTTCGTCGCCTCGCGCAGCACGGTTCGGCTGACGCCGAGACGCTCGGCCATGAGACGTTCGGGCGGTAGTTTGCCATCGCCGGAGTCGATTTCATCGCGCAACTGACGCGCAAGACGCGTGCAGACCTGCTCGACGAGCGAGGGCGTGGATTTGAGCGGGACAATGGTCATGATGAATTGGTAGGAGGTCCTACCAATTACGAGCGGACTCCGAAACTCTTTCGCGGCATCCTTCTTCTGCAGGGAGCGCCCCGATTCTCCATGCCGGAGCACTTGAAGCTTGAGCACCCGCCTGAACGCGGGACAGTGGCAGGCCGAATCCACGAACGTTCCGAATGCCTTTCCGTGACACTTTGCTGAACCTCGCCATCACCTGCGTGCTGGTGCTGATCATCGTGCTCGTGGCGATTCTTTTGAAGGAGAGCCGACCACTTCCGGCGCAGGCGCTGCCCGTGCCGGTGGCGCAGGTCGTGCCGGGTCAGACGGACGCTGGGCGCGCAGCGTTGCCGGAGTTCAAGATCTTCCCGAAAGCCCGGCTGATCGAGAGCCGGGCAAACGAGGCCGACACGCTGCGCATCAAGGTGAGCGACACGGAAGATGAGCACATCTTTGTGCTGTACTTTGTCGATGCGCCGGACATTTCCCTGACTCACCCGCAGCGGGTGCAGGACCAGGCGCGTTACTTTGGCGTGAGCAGCCAGCGGGTCGTGGAGGAAGGGCAGCGGGCGGTGCAGTATGTGACGCAGCTTCTCAAAGAGCATCCCTTCACGGTCATGACTCGCTGGGAGGAGGTGCCCGGACTCAGCCGCTTTTATGCGCTGATTCTGGTGGAGATCAGCCCCGGCAAGCAGGTGTACCTGGCGGACCTGCTGGTGCAGCAGGGCTACGCACGCGTGGCGGGTGTCACCTCGAACCTGCCGGCGGATGCGCGGTCGATCAGCGACTACGCCCTCGAGTTGCAGGAGCTGCGGAAGCGGGCTCAGCAGAGCAAAGCGGGCATCTGGGCGGCTTCGAAGCTCTAAACCGGCCCCCAAACTCCGGTATTGATGAATCATGATGCGTTGATACGATCATGAATCTTGGCCTCCGTACTTAAATCCCTCAGCCTCATTGCCGACCCCACACGGGTGCGGCTGCTGCTGCTGCTCAAACAGGAGGAACTGAGCGTGGCGGAGCTGCAGGAGGTGCTGTCGCTGCCGCAGTCCAACATCTCGGCCCAGCTTGCCAAATTGAAGGCGGCGGGACTGGTGAGCGACCGCCGCAGTGGCAAGAACCGGCTGTATCAGCTCGACGAGCCCGGCGCCAAGGACCAGCCGGTGCACGAGCATTTTCTTGCCCTGCTGGAGGCCGCGGGCACCGAGCTGCGCGAGATCAAAAAGGACACCGAGGCGCTGCAGATCGTGCTGCGCAAACGCGCCCACACGGCGAAGGCCTATTTCGACGCGCTGGCAGGCAAGTTTGGCCGCCACTACATCCCCGGCCGCTCGTGGAAAGGCCTGGGCGAGACGTTGCTCAAACTCATGCCGCCGCTGGTCATCGCCGATCTCGGCGCCGGTGAAGGAACGCTCTCCCAACTGCTCGCAGAACGGGCAAAGAAGGTGATCGCCGTCGATAACAGCGAGAAGATGGTGGCCTACGGAGCCGAGCTGGCGCAGAAGCACGGCTTTGCGAACCTCGAATTTCGTCTCGGCGACATCGAATCACCGCCGATCCCACCGCTGAGCGTCGATCTCGTCTTTCTCAGCCAGGCGCTGCATCACGCGCAGAATCCGGAGAAGGCGCTCAAGGCGGCGCACGCCATCCTCAGGCCGGGCGGGCGCATCGTCGTTCTCGATCTCTTGAAGCATCAGTTTGAGCAGGCGCGTGATCTCTACGCGGATGTGTGGCTGGGATTTTCGGAAAGCGATCTGCACGACATGCTCGGCCGCGCCGGATTCAAAAAGATCGAGACGAGCGTGGTGCACCGCGAGAGCAAGAGCCCCCACTTCCAGACGATCCTGGCGCTGGCGGAAAAAGAGAACCGCCTCACATCGTCGGGACACTGGTCGGGCTCGTAGCTTGGGAGCCAACTCCATTAAGACTGCAAACAGCGAGGCGTCTCGTTGACGCGGCCCCCTTCCCCGCCTCCAATGCCGTCCTGTGAGAGATACTCTGGAAGACATCGAGAATTTCGTCATCGACGTGGTGATCAACAACCGTCGTGGCATCCGCGCATCGCTGCTGCGCGTGGTCTTTCGTGGGCTTTCCGGCATCTACTCGGCGGCGGTGCGGACACGCCTCTACTTGTACCGCCATCGCTACATTCATGACCATCATCTCGGCGTGCCGGTCATCAGCGTGGGGAACCTCACCGTCGGCGGCACCGGCAAAACGCCCGTGGTGGAGATGCTGGCGAAGGCGCTGCATGAGCATGGCCGGCGTGTGTGCATTCTGAGCCGCGGTTACAAAAGCAAGCGCCAGAAGAAGCTGCCCTTCTCGAAGAAGCTGGCCGCAAAGCTTGGGTTCATCCCCAAACCGCCTGAACCGCTGCCGCGCATCGTGTCCGACGGTGAGAAGGTGCTGCTCGACTCACACAATGCCGGCGACGAGCCCTTCATGCTGGCGAAGAACTGCCCCGGCATCCCGGTGGTGGTGGACAAAAACCGCGTGAAGGCCGGCGCGCATGCGATTCAGCGCTTCGGCGCCGACGTGCTGGTGCTCGATGACGGACTGCAATACCTGCGCCTCAAACACCGCCACGACATCGTGCTGATCGACCGGACGGCCGCGTTTGGCAACAACGGCCACATGCTGCCGCGCGGCACCCTGCGCGAGCCGCCGCGCAGCCTGCGACGCGCCAGCTACATCTTCATCACCAAGTCCGACGGCGACAGCGAGGACATCATCAAGCAGATCCGCCGTTACAATCGCGCCGCCGAAATCATCGAGTGCCGTCACCGGGCGATGCACTTCGAAAACATCCACACGGGTGAAAAGATGCCGATCGACGGACTGCGGGACAAATTCGTGGGCGCGCTGTCCGGCATCGCCGTTCCGGAGAGCTTTGAAAACGGCCTGCGCAAACTGGGCGCGAAGGTGGAGGTCATCGCCCGCTTTGCGGATCATCACCGCTTTCACGGACCGGAGCTGAAGCAGTTCGTGGAGCGCTGTGAGCGACGTGACGTGCACTGCATGGTCACCACGGAGAAGGACTTCGTGCGCTTCCCCAAAATGGAAGTCGCTGACATCCCCTTCTACTTCATGCGCGTGGAGATCGAGATCATCCGTGGCCGCGACATCTTTGACAAGATGGTGCGCCTCATCGCCGAACCACGCCGCGTTCCCGCAGGCGTGCTGCCCGCGGATTTCATGGAGGCTTCGTGATGGGCACGGAGAATCCAGCCATGGCCGAAGTGCGCGTGCGCAAAATAAGCACGACCGGCGGTGTGAACGAGGTCAGCGACGTCACCGCACGCGAAGAGCCGCTGGAGATCCGCGTCGAGGGTCGCTCCGTGGCCGTCGTGATGCGCACGCCGGGCCACGATGAAGAACTCGCCGCCGGATTCCTCGTGAGCGAAGGTGTGGTGCAGCGTCCGCGTGATATTTTGGAAGTCTCGCAATGCCCCAGCACGGGAAACACGAAGGGCAACATCGTCGATGTGCTGCTCGGCGGCGCCGTGGTGAACTGGGATTCGCTCACGCGCCATGTCTTCAGTGCCTCAAGCTGCGGCCTGTGCGGCAAGACGAGCATCGAAAGCGTGTTCCAGCAGTTTCCTGCCGTAAAGGGCGACTGGCAGGTGTCGCCGAAACTGATCGCGAGTCTGCCAGACAAGCTGCGGGCCGCGCAGGAGACCTTTTCCAAAACCGGCGGCCTGCACGCGAGCGGACTGTTTGACCTCGAAGGCAATCTCGTCGTGCTGCGCGAGGACGTGGGCCGTCACAACGCACTCGACAAGATTCTTGGCCACGCCCTGAAGCGCGATCTGCTGCCGCTCGACCGTCACATCCTGCTCGTCAGCGGCCGCGTGTCGTTTGAGATCATTCAAAAGGCGCTCGCCGGCGGGATCGCTCTCGTTGCGGCCATTTCCGCGCCCAGCAGTCTCGCCGTCGATTTCGCGCAGGAGGCAAACCAAACGCTCGTCGGCTTCCTGCGGGGTGAAACGATGAATGTTTACACGCATCCGCAGCGTGTGTTGAATTGAATCATGAAACCGGTCCAGCTCATTGTTCTCATCATCTGGGGGGCGCTTTGTACGTCTCTGCTGGTGTACGCAGGCATGCTGAACGTCATGACCTTTGCTCCTGCGAAGACTGCTGTGGCATCGACCGGCGTGATCGTGGCTCTCGGAGCCGGAAGCGCCTCGGCCCTGAGTTTTCTCCTCCGCAAGATGCTGCTGGGTGGTTTCACCACCGGAAAACTCAGTCTGGATGATCCCGCCAACCGCAGCCGCTTCGTGGCGGGAAACATCGTGGTCTTTGCCCTGAGCGAGGGCGTGGGAGCGCTCGGCTTCATCAATGGCGTCATGTCCAATGGCAGAGGAGATGCCTGGATCCCCTACATCGCTCTCGCGTTCATCCTGATGCTCCTGCACATCCCGCTGCCGTCTCGATTCAGATCCGCCTCATGAACGGCTACTTCGATCACAACGCGACGACACCTCTGCTTCCTGAGGCACGTGAGGCCTGGCTGCGGGCGAGCGAGAAGCACTGGCACAATCCCTCGAGCCTGTATCGCGACGCGGGCATCGCAAGCCAGCATCTGGAGTCTGCACGCGAACGCCTCGGCGCTCTGATTGGCGCGGACGCGGAGCGCATCGTGTTTACCTCGGGCGCGACGGAGTCAAACAACGCCTTGTTTGCCTCGCTGCCTGCGGATCAAGTCGTGGCGATCTCCGCCATCGAACATCCAAGTGTGCGCATGGCCGCTCCAAACGCTGTCGAACTGCCGGTGACTGCCGATGGCGTGGTGGAACCGGACGCCGTAAAACAACTGCTCGCCACGAAACGACCCGCGCTGGTTTCCGTGATGGCGGCGAACAACGAAAGCGGGGCGTTGCAGTCATGGCGTGAGATCGCAGCGCTATGTCGTGAGCATGGCGTGCCGTTTCACACGGACGCTGCGCAGTGGATTGGCAAACTGGACGCCTCGAACCTTGGTGAGTGTGATTTCATCACCGGCAGCGCCCATAAATTCGGCGGCAGCAAGGGCTGTGGTTTTCTCGTTCTGCCCGCCGAGAACTCGCGACTGAGTTTCATCCGCGGCGGGCCGCAGGAAAGGGGACGCCGGGCAGGAACGGAAAATTATCCGGCGATTGAGGCGATGGTGACGGCCTTGGAGACGATCACTCCGCGGCTCGGTGAAATCGAAATCGAGCAAAGCCAGCGGCGCGATGATTTCATCGCCACCATGCGCTCCCGTTTTGAGTATCTGCGTGTGATCAGCGCGACCGCGCCACGCCTTTGGAACACGGTGCTGATGGTGATGCCGGAACACGACAATTTGAAGTGGCTCACGCGCCTGTCGCGGCGAGGCTTCAGCATCTCCACCGGCTCGGCCTGCAGTTCTGGAAAAGAGGGATCCTCCGTCGTGGTGACCGCGCTTGGCGCAAGGGCAGACGAATTGAAGCGCGTCATTCGCATCAGCGGCGGCTGGGAGACCAGCGCCGAAGACTGGCAGGCGCTCGCAGCGGCGATCAGTGATGTCTTCGAAGAATTGAACCGTGGCGGCAGGCCGCAGTAGGCGGTTGCAGCCGTTGGGATCGTGCCTAGTCTCGTTGCCATGAACTGGCGGATCTTTATTCTCGTCTTTATCGCCTTCGGCATGCTGTCGGCACGTGAGTGGCACAGCGCGGACGGCTCGCGCACGATGGAGGCGCAGTTTGCGGGGATGAAGGAGGACAAGCTCCTGCTGAAAGACAAGGAAGGCAAAGCGACCGTCTATCCCGCCGCCGCCTTTTCCCAGAAGGATCAGCAATTCGCCCAACAGGCGCAGGTCATTCTGGATGCGGCCGTCAATGCGGGCGCTCTCGACATGCAGGTGGATCAACTGCTGCCGGAAGGCTATGTGTGCCGCGTCATCAAGAAGCTGCCGGTCGAGAAAGAAACGTGGATCGCCACCGGTGCGCCGTTTCTCGTGCTGCGCAGCGATGAATTCGCCACGGAAGCCGGCGCCAAGGTGATGGGCAGGACCTTGTATCACGCAGGAACCCGGACGTTTCAGGCGCTCGACGGCAAAAGCACGCTAATCAACAGCTACAGTGTGTCGCTTGATGAGGCAGTGGATGCATCGCTCAGCATTGCGCAATCGGGTGGGGAAGCTGCCAAGATTCTCGAACCGGGCACCCGGTTGATCATCGTCCGCAGTCTCGCGCTGCCATTGGGCAACCGGCGGTTCATTGCCGAGGCCGCCATGCTCAAGGATGCCAGGACAGTCACCCTGCATGCCGACGGCAAGGAGATGCCGGCAAGGGTGGTGCAGATGATTGAAGCGCTGGATGTGGCGCTCGTGAGTTGTGACGCTGAACCAGCGCCTGGAAAAGTGCTGCCACGCAAGCCGGTTGAGCGCGGACAAAAAATCTTCGCGGTGTCGCTGGTGCTCGCGAGCGATGGCAAAACATTCGCCACCGCCACTCGCACGGAGGGCAGAATCAGCCGCGTCGTCGGCGATCATCTTTTTGAACATGACGCCACGATCCCGGAGAGCAGCAAGGGAGGCTATGTGCTGGACGAACAGG
>DAORHS010000118.1:0-9615 GCA_035438165.1 Prosthecobacter sp. | reverse complement strand
GATCTCGTATGCGCTCGGCAATCTCACCGACAACCTGCCTACGTTCATCGTGCTGCCAGATGCGCGTGGCCTACCTTACAACGGACGCGGCTGTTTCAGCTCTGGCTTCCTGCCCGCCATGCATCAGGGCACCGTCATCAAAACAGACTCGCCACAGCCGATTCCCGATCTCTTCGCCAGCGACAAGTTTCCCTTCGCCACACGTCAAGCCGATGCCGAGGGCTTGTCCTTGCTGAATGACATCAATCGCCAGCATGCCGACCAGCATCGCGGTGACTCGCGACTCGCGGCGCGCATCGCTGGATACGAACTCGCCGCGAAGCTGCAACTCAGCGCCCCGGAGGCCTTTGATGTGATGCGCGAGCCCGAGTCAGCACGCAAAGCCTACAGTCTCGACAGCGCCGACAAACCCACCGCCGACTTTGGCAAACGCTGCCTGCTCGCCACGCGCCTCATCGAGCGCGGCGTGCGTTTTGTGCAGGTGTGGAGCGGCCCCGAAGGTGCCGTGAACAACTGGGACAACCACGGCGACATCCCGAAGCAACTGCCACCGATGGCTGCGAGCATCGACAAGCCCATCGCCGCGCTGCTGCATCATCTTCGTCAGCGTGGACTCGCTGAAGACACGCTGGTGATCTGGACCACCGAGTTCGGCCGCACGCCGTTTTCGCAGGGATCGCTCGGTCGCGATCACAACTGCGGCAGCTTTGTGTCGTGGCTTTGGGGTGCCGGCATCAAGCCGGGCATCGCGCACGGCCAAAGCGATGACTGGGGCTATCAAGCCCAGCACGACATCACCACCGGCTACGACTTGCACGCAACGATTCTGCATCTGCTCGGCATTAATCACGAAAAACTCACCGTCCGCACCAATGGTGTAGATCGCCGCCTCACGGATGTGCATGGGCATGTTGTGAAGGAGGTGCTGGCGTAACAAGGAAGGGCGGTTTGTAACCGCCCAGGCGCTTGCAAAGCCGCCTCTCCTTGATCCTGCCACACCGCGAGAGATTAGAATGGCGAGAGAGAAAGAATAAATCAGAACTCTTGCGCCATTCTAACCTCTTGCGGTGCTCCTGTTATTCTCACTTCACCACCGGGATCGCCATGGCGGGCCGTGTTCGGTCCTGCTGTTGCCGCCTGTAGTTCAACGGCGTGCAGCCGGTGAAGCGTTTGAAGCGCTTCACAAAGGAACTCGGATCGTAGAAGCCGCAGTCGATGGCGATCTCGGCCACGCTGGCGGCGGTGCGGCGCAGGGCGTCGATGGCGTGAAACATGCGCACCTGCTCGACAAAGGCATACGGCGTCATTTTCATGCGCTGCTTGAAGACACGCATGAAGTGCGTCTCCGAAAAGGCACAGCGCCGCGCGAGGTCGGCGATGGTGATGCGGCCGGCGTAGTGATGCCGCACATGGTCGATGGCCGGGAGCAGGCGGTTCAGCTCGTGATCGTGGCCGGCGACGTCGTTGTATTTCTCGTTGACCGTGACGAGGCCGATGACTTTGCCCTTCGGGTCATGCAGCGGATACTTGCTCGACCAAGCCCAGCTCGACGGATGATCAAAGAAGCTCGTGGCGTGGATTTCCTTGATCAGCGGCCGGTTGTTCTCAAAGACGAGCAGGTCGTTCTGGCGGTAGCTTTCGGCGATGATGCGTGGGAAGAGGTCAAAGTCGGATTTTCCCACCACATCGAAGTCGGCAGCCAGATGAATGGCCTCCTTCAGCGCCCGGCTCATGAAGACATAGCGCGAGTCGAGGTTCTTGATCATGAACATCGCGCCGGGGAGCTGATCGAGCGCCTCCAGCATCTGTCGCGCATCGGCGAGGCTGGCAAAGAAATGGCGTTGGACCGGCTTGAGGGCGTTCATGGCGGGATATTACCATTTTTTGATGGCAATGCCACACAGAGCCCGGGTGCCTCGACGCGTTGGTTTGGACGTGAACAACCTTCCAATCATCGCCACGACCGCTTTCCTGCTTTTTGCGGGTGCGGCAGCTCATGGTGCGGATGAGCTGTTTTCATCGAAAATCGAGCCGCTGCTCAAACAGCGCTGCTTTGAATGCCACTCGCATGAGCAGAAGATCAAAGGTGGTCTCGCGCTCGATTCGAAGAGCGGCCGGGAAAAGGGCTGCGAGAGCGGACCGGCGATCGTTCCGGGCAAACCGGAGGCGAGCTTGCTCATCCAGGCCGTGAGTCATGTGGAGAAGGACCTCAAGATGCCCCCAAAGAAGATGCTGCCTGCATCGGAGATCGCGCTGCTCACCGACTGGGTGCGCCAGGGGGCACCCGATCCGCGTGTGGCCGCTCAATCAACCGCGCTGGCCGCCGATGATGCCTGGGAGGTGGAGTTTCAGAAGCGTCTCGACTGGTGGAGCCTCAAACCGATGCGCCCTGCCACCACAGGAAGTGTGGACGGCTTCATCCAAGCCGCTCAAAAGGCTGCCGGACTCGAAATGACTCCGCAGGCCTCGCCGGAGGTGCTGCGTCGTCGTTTGAGCTTTGTGCTGACGGGGCTGCCTCCTTCAATCAATAGGTCCGATACGTCCTATGAGTCCTATGTTGATGAACTGCTCAACAGCCCCCACTTCGGCGAACACTTCGCCCGCCACTGGATGGATGTCGTGCGCTACACGGACACCTACGGCTACGAATGGGACAATCCCGCCAAAGGCTCCCACGAATACCGCGACTACCTCATCCGCGCCTTCAACGACGACATCGGCTTTGATCAATTGCTCCGCGAGCACCTCGCGGGTGATCTGCTGCCGAAGCCGCGCATTCACGCCAAGGCGCAAACCAACGAAAGCCTCATCGGGCCGATGTTTTATCACCTCGGTGAGCATCGGCACGGCAGCAGCCTCATGTTCAATGGCATCCATCAGGAGATGGTGAACAACAAGATCGACGCCTTCTCGAAGGCCTTCCTCGCCACGACCGTCGCCTGTGCGCGTTGCCATGATCACAAGCTCGAAGCCGTCTCGCAGCGCGACTACTACGCGCTCGCCGCCATGTTTACCACGCCGCGCTGGACCTCGCGCGTCATTGATGCGCCAGGCAAAAACGACGCGGCCATCGCGCATCTGAAACAACTGCGCCAAAGCATCCGCGACGAACTCGCCGCGCTCTGGACAAGGAAGGGCGCTTTTCAAGCGCCCACACTCAAAGCCTGGGCGGTTAAAAATCGCCCCACCTTGGAAAATACCAAGCCGCATGACATTGCGTATCCGCTCGCACGCCTGCTGAATGACACGCTGTGGCTCACACCGCAAAATCTCCGCGCCACGGCGAAGCAGACGACCTTCATCATCGACAAGGATCACTCCATTCTGGCCACGGGCACCGCGCCGGACAAAGACAGCTACACCGTGAACTTCACCACCGAGCCAGGCGCGGTCAGCGAAATGCAGCTCGAAGCGCTCACGCATCCCACCTTGCCCGAACGCGGCCCTGGCCGCACGAATCGCGGCAACTTCGTGCTCAATGACCTCCGCATCGAGGTGAAGCCTCGCATGGCCGATGGCAGCACAGGCGCGACGAAGCAACTCAAGCTCGCCACCGCACGCGCCAGCTATGCGCAGCCCGGCTACGCGGTGGAGTCGCTTTTGCAGCCTGCAGCAGGCCGTCGCGGTTGGGCGGTCGGCCTCACACCGCAGAGCATGGATCACACCGCGCGATTCACCTTCACCGAGACCGTCGGTCTGCCGCATGGCGGCGACTGGACGATCACGTTGGATCACTCGTATGGCACCGATCATCTGCTGGGCCGATTTCGCCTCTCCATGGGCCGCGAAGTGGCCGCTACCAACGATGCCGCGCAATCCGCTCGCTGGCAGGAACTGGCCGCCGAATGGCAAAAAGCTCGCGAAACGGCGAAAACAAGGAACGGCGCTTTTCAAGCGCCTTGGGCGGTTACAAACCGCCCTTCCTTGGGTTGGGTCTTTGAGGGCGAAGGCTTCGAAAATGGCCAAACCGAAGACGGGACGCCGCTCATCGCTCTCGAGGGCGAAAACGTCCTTGCAGGCTTGTTGCCGCGTGGCTGGCATTCGCACGCCTTGAGCTCGAAACTGCCAGGAAGCCTGCGCATGCCGCCGCAGCATCTCGTTTCAGGCAAGTTCGTGAGCCTCAACCTCGCTGGAGGCGAGTTCGCAGGCCATCTCGTCGTCGATGACCACGCCTTTCAAAACGAAACCATCGCGCTCTACACGAACCCCAAGCCGCAGTGGCGATCCTTCACCGATGCCGCGCTGAAAAATGGAGCGCAGCAAGTCACCATCGAGTTTTGCACCTCCTCGCTGAATCCCAATTTCCCACCGCGCACCGGCTTGGCCAAGGGCCTCAAGAACAACGACTTCGGCCACGACAAACGAAGCTGGCTCAGCATCACCGGCATCGTCACGCATGACGCCGCCGGCACGCCGCAGGATGAACTCGATGCCTTCGCCAATTTGTATCCGGACAAGGCCGCCACGCCTTGGGAAAGCATCGCTGCATGGTTCAATGCCGCCGTGAGCCGCTGGTGCGAAAACAAACCGCGTCCAGGCGACCGCGAGGTGCTCGACTGGCTGCTCGCGAACGCGTTGCTGCCCAACCAAGCCGATCCCGGCTCCCAGCTCGCTCAACTCATCGCCGACTATCGACGCATCGAGTCCGGCATCACCTTCCCACGCACCGTGAACAGCATGGACGAACGCGATGTGAAGCCCGTGAAGTATCCGCTCAACGTCCGCGGCAACGTGGACACCACTGGCGAACTCATTGAGCCCGCCTCGCTGAAAATGCTGCATGGCGAACGCATCGCCAGTCGTCTCGCCCTCGCCGAATCGCTGCTACATCCCGAGCACCCGCTCACCGCCCGTGTCTATGTGAACCGCGTGTGGCAGTGGATCTTCGGCACCGGCCTCGTCGCCACGCCCGATGACTTTGGACGTCTCGGTGACAAACCTTCGCACCCCGAGTTACTCGACTGGCTCGCCCGCGAGTTCATCCGAGAAGGCTGGTCCACGAAGCAACTCGTGCGTCGCCTCGTACTCAGCGAAACCTTCCGTCAGTCCAGCCTCGTCGCCGATGCTGCCCGTGAGCGTGATCCCGCGAACCGTCTGCTTCATCATTATCCGACGCGCCGCCTCGAAGCCGAGGCGATTCGCGATTCACTGCTCGCCGTCTCCGGCAGGCTCGATCCGCAGCTCTACGGCAGACCCATCTTGCCATTCCGCAGCGCCGAGGATGGTGCCAAGCGGCTTTTCGCCGGTCCACTCGATGGCAATGGCCGCCGCTCGATCTACCTGCAAATGTCCATCATGGACCCGCCGAAATTTCTCGTCGGCTTCAATCTCCCCGACCTCAAATTGCCCACCGGCCGTCGTGACGTGACCAACGTGCCCTCGCAGGCGCTGATCATGCTCAATGATCCGTTTGTGAATGCGATGGCGAAGCACTGGGCCGCCGAGTTGATGAAGCAGAGTGACGTGACGGAAGAAATTCGCGTGCGGAGCATGTTTGCGCATGCCTTGGGTCGTGAACTGGATGAATCGGAGCAGCAGCGCTGGCTTGCCGCGCTCAAGGACTTTGGCGGCAACACACCAGATGCATGGGAACGCCTCGCTCATGCGTTGTTCAACACGAAGGAGTTCATTTATTACCGCTGACATGACCACGCACGATCATCGCCTGTGCTCGCGCCGCCAGATTTTGGCGAGTGCTTCGGCTGGCTTCGGCATGCTGGCATTACGGGCGATGGCGGGCGTGCCGCTGCACAACCGAGCAAAAGCAAAAAATATCATCTTCTGCTTCATGGACGGCGGGCCGAGCCATGTGGACACCTTTGACCCGAAGCCGATGCTCAAGAAGCATGAGGGCAAGGCCATCGGCGAGAGCGCGGTGACGAAGCGGTCACAGTCAAACGCGGGTCGAGTGTGGATGGGCAGCCCGTGGGAGTTCAAGCAGCGTGGACAGAGCGGACTGTGGGTGAGCGAGTTGTTTCCGCACATCGCACAAGTGGCGGACAAGCTCTGCGTCGTGCGCTCGATGGTGGGCGAGCTGCCGCTTCATGGGCAGCAGAACCTTTTGCTGCACACAGGGCGCATCCTCGGCCAGGCACCGAGCTTTGGCGCGTGGGTTTCATATGGTCTCGGCACCGAAAATCGCAATCTTCCGGGATATGTCGTGCTCAACAACGACTGGGTGCCCAACGGTGGCCTCGAAAACTTCGGCAGCTCATTTTTGCCCGCGAGTCATCAGGCGACGATGGTGCGAGCGAAGGGCGTGCCCGTGGACAACATCGCCCCGCATGACGCGGTGGCCATTCAGCGCCGCAAACTGGCTCTGCTGGCGGAGCAAGATGCGGAGTTCGCCGCAAGCACGTCGGATGCGCGAGCCATCGAAGGTGCCATCGCGAACTACGAGACCGCTTTCCGAATGCAAAGCGCCGTGCCCGACATCGCTGACATCAGCCGCGAGCCCGAGCACATCCGCAAACTCTACGGCCTCGATTCCACCGACGTACACCAGCGCTTCTACGCCACGCAGGCCCTCCGCGCGCGAAGATTGGTCGAAGCAGGCGTGCGCTTCGTCGAGATCACCTGCCCGAGCTTTGACGGCAACAACTCACCCTGGGACCAGCACGGCCTTTTGAAGAAGAATCATGAAAAGAACGCCCGCATCACGGAGCAAAGCGTGGCCGCGCTCATCACCGATCTCGACCAGCGCGGCTTGCTCGATGAAACCATCGTCCTCTGGGCCGGTGAGATGGGGCGCACACCGCACACGCCGAAGGTCAGCGCCACCGCAGGCCGTGATCATCATGTGAATGGCTACAGCATCTTCATGGCCGGCGGAGGCTTCAAAGGCGGCATGACGTTCGGTGAAACCGATGACTTCGGCAACGCCGTCGCCAGCAACCCGGTAAGCATCCACGACATCCACGCCACCCTCCTCCACCAAATGGGCATCCATCATGAAAAGCTCACCTTCCGCCACGGTGGTCGCGACCAGCGGCTCACCGACGTGCATGGACGAGTGGTGGCCGAGTTGCTTGCATAGTTTGGCGGTGAACTGGCGTTTATGCCGCCATGAAGCTTGTTTTCACTCTCGCATTCCTGCTGGCCGTTCGTTGTTTCGCCGATGATCCCGTCGCGGCATGGTCCAAGGATGTGCGCATCAAGCCCGTGTTATCGGTGGAGGGCAGGCATTCGATTCACACGTATTATGTGACGAATCCCGAGAGTCCTGACGGCAGGCATGTGCTGTTGTTCACCTCCACACATCCGGCGGGTTATGTGGGCGAGGTGCGCATCATGGAGCGGGCCACCGGTAAGGAGACGGTGCTGGCGGAGAATGTGCATACCGAGGATGCGCATCGTGCGGCGTGCCAGCAGTGGCTCTCTGGCGGCAAGCGCGTGGCGTTTCATGAGGTGATCGACAAAAAGTGGCGCGTGGTGGTGGTGGATGTGGCGACCCTGGAGAAGAAAGTCGTCGCCGAAGATCATCAGGTTGGTTTTGGCAGACCGGAGGGCGATCTGCTGCCGATGTATGGCTGCCATTGGAATCCGGGGCCGTATCGCGATCTCGAAGTGTGGGACGCGACGACGGGCAAAACGAGCACGCGGGCGAAAATCAGCGAGGTGGAGGCGAAATACGGCGAATGGCTGGCGAAGGAGTTCAGCGGCAAACAGTGCTCGATTTTCTTCCCGGTGATCAGTCCTGATTTGAAGCGTGTGTTCTTCAAAATCGCCGCTGGCAACGGCGGGGACGATTTCATGGCGAAAAACGCCAGCCAACGGCAGGGCCTCGTGTGCTACGACTTCGAGAAAGGTGCGTGCATCTGGCAGCACGGCAAGTGGGGGCACCCTGGCTGGGCGCCGGACTCGAAGCACATCTTTGAGATGGGGAACGTGAACTTCGACATTCAGACGGGCAAATACACCAAGCTTAAGGACGTGCCAAACCTGCGTGGATCGCATCCGTCTGTGAGTCCCGACGGCAAACTGATGGTTACCGACGGCATGACAGAGCCCGTCGGCGGCAAACCGAATGAGTGGGGCATCATGGTGGCCGACATGAACGGCGGGAAGTGGAAGGTGCTGCACAGCTTCGAGCAGAATCGCGGCGCGAAGTCCTGGCGGCGCAATGACCCGCATCCTGTGTTCAGTGCCGATGGAAAGCGCATCTACTACAACACCAGCGACGGCCAGTTCACGCGTCTGATGGTGGCGGAAAGACCATAGTTTCGCGGTGTTCGGAGCGTTTCATTGCACATGAAAATCCTTGCCGCACTGCTCTTGATGGGTGTCAGCGCCTTCGCTGCGAAGCCGAACATCATTTTCATCTTCGTCGATAACTTCGGGAACGGTGATCTCGGCTGCTTCGGGTCGAAACTGCATCGCACGCCGAATGTGGACAAGCTGGCGGCGGAGGGGACGAAGTTCACGAGTTTCTATGTGGCGAGCGGTGTGTGCACGCCGAGCCGCGCGGCATTGATGACGGGGTGCTATCCGCGCCGGGTGAACATGCACGTGAGCGGCACGGGCGGCGCGGTGCTGCAGCCGGTGGCAGAGAAGGGACTGAACCCGTCCGAGGTGACGATGGCGGAGGTGATGAAGAGCGCTGGCTATGCGACGATGTGCACGGGCAAATGGCATCTGGGTGACCAGCCGGAGTTTCTGCCGACGCGGCAGGGCTTCGATGAATTCTTTGGCATTCCTTACAGCGATGACATGACGAAGGACAAGAAGCCGGATGTCTGGCCGGAACTGCCGCTGATGCGCGGCGAGAAGGTCATCGAGGCACCGGCGGATCGTGATCATTTGGTGAAGCGCTGCACGGAAGAGGCGGTTCGATTTATCGAGAAGCACACGGCGGAGCCATTCTTCCTCTATTTGCCGCACACGATGCCCGGATCGACTCCGCATCCGTTTTCGAGCGAGAACTTCCGCGGCAAGAGCGCGAATGGTGATTACGGCGACTCGGTGGAGGAACTGGACTGGAGCACAGGCGAGATCATGGCCGCGCTGAAACGCCTGAAGCTTGAGGACAACACGCTGATCGTCTGGACGTCGGACAACGGCGCGGTGAAACGCAATCCGCCGCAGGGCAGCAACGCGCCGTATCGCGGTTCAGGCTATGACACGTCCGAAGGCGCGATGCGGATGCCCTGCGTGATGCGCTGGCCGGGGAAAATTGCCGCAGGAGCGGTGAATGACGCGCTTTGCTCCACGATGGACATGCTGCCGACCTTTGCGTCACTGGTGGAGGCGAAGCTGCCGGCGCAGAAAATCGACGGGCATGACATCACGTCCATCCTGATGGATGCGAAAGGCACGAAGTCGCCGTGGGATGACGACGGTTTCTTCTACTACCGCATGGAGCAGCTTCAGGCGGTGAGGGCGGGCGACTGGAAGCTGTATCTGCCGCTCGCGGGTAAATTCGCCAACCTTCAGCGCAAGGCCGAGCCGGTGAAACTCGCGCTGTATGATGTGCGGCACGATGTGAGCGAGGAGCATGAGGTTTCCGCGCAGCATCCGGAGGTCGTCGCGAAGCTGACCGCTCTCGCAGAGAAGGCACGTGCGGACATTGGTGACGTGAGCCGCGCCGGCAGCGGCCAGCGTGACGCGGGAAGGGTG
>DAORHS010000117.1:0-9667 GCA_035438165.1 Prosthecobacter sp. | reverse complement strand
CTTGATGACGTTCGGGTGCGTCACGCTCGCGGTGATGTGCGCCTCCTGGCGGAACTGCTCCAGCCGGACGGAATCCCGCGAGTACTGGCGATTCAGGATCTTCAGTGCCACGCGCCGGCCCAGTGTCTCGTCCTCCGCCTCGAACACCCGGCTCATGCCCCCCTCGCCGATCTGGCGGATGATCATGAAATGGTCGAACCGTCGGCGCACCCGCACCATTTGCCCGCAAAAAGGGCATTTCAGCTTCGTGAACGGCTCCAGCGACGTCACATCAATCTGCGCCTGGCAGACCGGGCAGGTGCTGAGATAGGACTGTTCGAGGACGGGGATCAAAGGGGTTAGGGCTTGGGGGCGTGTTTCCTACCTGCATCGCATGGCAAATGCCAGAAATTACAGATTGCTTGATTAATTTGAATCATGAGTATGTCGCCGTGGATTGGACCATCACTGAAACACCCGATATCGGCGACCGTTTCGACAAGCACCTAGCCCGGCGCTTGCCGGAGATGTCGCGTTCGCGACTGCAAGACCTGATCAAGGAAGGCCACGCTACGTTGAATGGTAAACCTGCCAAGGCTGGGGCAACACTGAAGAGCGGGGATGCGGTGAGTCTCACGGTGCCGGACGTAGCGTCGGTCGAGATCAAGGCACAGGACATTCCTTTGACGATTTTGTATGAAGACACCGACATCGTGGTGCTGGACAAGCCATCCGGCCTTGTCGTTCATCCGGCGGAGGGAAATCCGGACGGCACGCTGGTGAACGCGCTGCTGCATCACATCGACGACCTCAGCGGTATCGGCGGCGAGATGCGCCCTGGCATCGTTCATCGGCTCGACAAGGACACCAGCGGCTGCATGGTCGTGGCGAAGAACGACATCGCGCATCGTCGTCTCACGGAGGCCTTCTCCGAGCGGCGCATCTCGAAGACCTACCTCGCCGTCGTCAATGGTGTGCCGAAGGACGAAAGCGGCCGCATTCAGAACTACATCGGCAGGCATCCGGTCGATCGCAAACGCATGTCCATCCTGCTCGACGGGGCGGGAAAAGAAGCCGTGACTGAATGGAAACGCCTCGCCATTGATCAAGGCTGCGCCCTCATCCAATGCCGCCTGCTCACCGGTCGCACGCATCAGATCCGCGTTCACATGCGTGAGGCGCTGCAATGCGCCATCCTCGGCGATCCCATCTACGCCCAGCCCTCCAAGCAACGCGTCCGCGTCCCTCGTCTGATGCTACACGCCTGGAAGCTCGCATTCAACCACCCCATCCACGATCAGCCGCTGGCATTCGAAGCGAAACTGCCGGCGGAGTTTGAGTCGTGGATGAAAATGACGAAACCAGAATGAATGACAAAGTCCCAATGACTGAAATCACCCCAGCGCGGGCATACAATTCGTCATTGGACATTCAACCTTGATTCGTCATTCCTCATTCTGGCTTCGTCATTCATTCGTCCCACCGTATCAACATGCTCAAAGTTTACCAATACTCCGGCTGCTCCACCTGCAAGACCGCCCTCAAGTGGCTCAAGCAGCACGCCATCCCCTTCGAGGAAATTGCCATCCGCGAAACACCGCCCACGCTTGCCGAACTCAAAGGCATGCTGGCCGCGCACAACGGTGATCTGCGTCGTCTCTTCAACACCTCCGGCATGGATTACCGCGCTCTCGGGCTCAAAGACAAACTGCCCGCCATGAGCACGGACGCCGCGCTCAAACTCCTCGCCGAAAACGGCAATCTCGTGAAGCGACCGTTCGCCAGTGATGTGAAGAACAAGATTCATCTCGTCGGCTTCAAAGAGGACGACTGGAGGGCTGCGTTGACTTAGCGCTGGCTCGTCACGCGACTGCGGTCAGTTACTTCACCGTTGCCGCCTGCTCCTTGAAGAATTTCGCGATCAGCGCCGGTGCTTCCTCCGGGAACTTGT
Organism: Prosthecobacter sp.; assembly: GCA_035438165.1. Lineage (GTDB taxonomy): Bacteria > Verrucomicrobiota > Verrucomicrobiia > Verrucomicrobiales > Verrucomicrobiaceae > Prosthecobacter. The sequence goes on along the minus strand of DAORHS010000117.1, from coordinate 7,737 downwards.
GCGTGCCCTGATGAATCAAAGCCACAAACGGCGCTCCGACCTTCGACGGGAACAGCGTACAGTCCTTCGCCCACGGTTTTCCTTCGGCCTCGCACTGGTTGATCTGCTTGATCCGGTTCATCGCCATCTCCTGCCACGCATACTTCACCAGCGCGTCATTCGTTCCGGCGACGTGCATCGCCGGTTTCGGCTTGAAGGCCGAGGCGTCCGCCATGCGGGCCGAGGCCGCCGCCGACGGAGCCATCGCGCAGAAGACATCCGGACGCGTCTGCCACAGCAGATAAGTGAACCCGCCGCCGTTCGAGTGCCCGGTCGAGAAGACGCGCTTCGCATCCACCTTGTAGCTCTCCTTCAAGTGCGCCAGCACGGCATCGAACAGCTTCAAATCGCGGTCGCCCTCCGCGCCCGCGCCGTGCTGCCAGCCCGGCTTCTTGCCTTCGGGGTCCGTCAGCCTGCCGGGCGTGTTCAAGCCTTGCAAATAAACCGAGATCGCCTCCGGCCAGTGTTTGTGCATCGCAAACGACCTTCCGGCTTGCAGTGCGTTGCCGCCGTGGCCGTGAAACACAAAGACCACCGGCGTCGGCTTCTCTTTGGCCGCGGCCGGCGCGTAAACAAATCCGCTGCGTGCCACGTCACCCACCGTCAGTTTCAAGGGGTGAACGTTCTCCGGAAGCTGGATCTGCGCCCGGCAGGCGGCCGGGGAAATGAGACAACTGAGCAGAATGGCGGAGAGGCAAATAAAGCGATGTTTCATAAGGTGCGAGCCTCAAACCTCATGGTTTCGCGAGAGTTGCGGCCGCCGCTTCCTGAAACGCCTGCCGCATCGGCGAGGCGTCGCCGTTCTTCAATCCGGCGCGCTGGATGAGCATGATGTAGATCGATTTCGTCACCGGATCAATCCAGCCCTGCGTGCCGTGTGCTCCGCCATGGCCAAAGGTGCCCGGACTCAGCATCGCGGTGACGCCCATCGGTTCACGCACGACTTGAAAGCCCAGTCCCATGCCCATGCCATCGGTGAACGCGGCCTTCAGATCGCCGGTTTGATTCGTCGCCATCAATTGCAGCGATTTTTCCGAGATGTAGCGCTTCCCATCCGCTTCGCCGCTATTCAGCACCATCACATAGAGCTTCAACAAATCGTCCGCCGTCGAGAACAGCCCGCCAGCCGCCAGCGGTGCCCGCTTCTTGTTCGAGAACGGCGGCGTCAGATAGCGAATCGTCGTCGGCTCCAGTCCCTTGCCATTCGCTGCCGGTTTGTAGCTCGTGGCGAGACGAGCCAGTTGCTTCTTGCTCGGCCAGAAGGTCGTCTCACGCATGCCCAGCGGCTTGAAGAGATGCTTCTCCAGAAACTTGGGGTAATCTTCGCCGCTGACGACTTCAATGATGCGGCCCAGGGTGTTGATGCCTGGATTGCAGTAGGACCACTTCGACCCTGGTTCGAACTGCAGCGGCGACAGCGCGTAGGTGATCACCGCCTCCTTCAAGCTGAGCACGTCCAGCGCGTCGCCATCCAGTGGTGAATTGCCCACCAGTCCGCTGGTGTGCGTGAGCAGGTCCTTGATCGTGATCGGCCTTGCCGGCTTCACCAGCACCGTTTGCTCTGCCGTCTTCTCCTTGATCAGCATCTGGCCTTTGAACTCCGGCAGATGCTTCATCACCGGATCGTCGATGCTCAGCTTGCCCTCGTCCTGCAGCATCATCACCGCCAGCGCGGTGATCGGCTTGGTCATCGACGCGATCCAAAACAGGCTGTCCTTCGTCATCGGCGTCTTCGTTTCGAGATCTTGAAGGCCGACGGCTTCCTCGCTCACGACTTTGCCATCATGCCACAGCAGCGTCACCGATCCCGAAAGCAATCCACCCTTCACCATTGCCTCCATGCTCTCGCGGATGGATTTCACGGGCGGTTTCACCTCCGCATGGAGGCTCAATGAAAGGGACAAAAGCAGGCAGGCGGCGAGGCGGGGCATTTTCATGGTAGTGCGCAGTGTACGCCAGAACCAGCGGCGTATGTCAATGCCTTGCCAGCTTCGCGCGTTGCGCTACGATCACGCCCCGATGAGCTCCGACAACGCCGCCATTCCTGTCATCACTCCGCCCGGCCAGGGCCGGATCATTCGCGCCTTTGGTGAGGGAGCCGAGTTCTTGATCACAGGTGAGCAAACGGGCGGTCGTTTCACGCAGTGGATCGAGACCACGCCGCCCGGAGGAGGCCCGCCGCCGCATTACCATACGCAGGAGGATGAAAACTTCTACGTCATCGAAGGCAGCGCCGAATTCTTCCGCGACGGCCTCTGGACCGCCGCCACGCCGGGCACCGTCGTCTTCATGCCGAAAGGCGAGGTGCATTCCTTCCGCAATGCGGGCACCACGCCGCTCAAAATGCTCATCACCACCGTGCCCTCCGGCTTTGAGACCTTTTTCGTTCGTTGCGCCGAGGAATTCGCCAAACCGGGCGCGCCTGACATGGCGCGCATCATTGAAATCAGCGCCGAGCACGGCATTCACTTCGTCACTCCGTAAACTTTTCCCTTCATGTTCAAAACCGGCCAGCAAGTTGTCTGCATCGACGATCAATTCGATCCCTGGGTCTTCGACCTCTACAAATCCCTGCCCAAGAAGGATCAAATCTATACCGTGCGTGCCCTGCGTGCCGGACGCTCGAATCCGAAGTTCACCGTCACCGACGACGCCGAGATCAAGCTGGCCGACGCCCAGTTTGATCTTCTCCTCCTGCTCAAGGAGCTCCACAATCCCGACGATCCGCACTCCAGCGTGAAGCAAGAACTCGGTTTCCGCTCGGAGCGCTTCGCCCCGCTCCTCGAACAAACCGAGGAGGAGGAAGAAGCCGAGCTCATCGGCGTCGGCCATGGCGAAAAGTCCTGGGAGCCCGAGCCTGCGTGGTCCAAGTAGCTTCACCACAAGCCTGAGTCCTGGATGACTCGAATCTGCCGCAGAGCAGAGAGGCAGTGGTAGCAGAGATTGAATCAGATAAAACTTTGCGGTCTTTGCCCCTTTGCCCTGCGGCGAATCAGCCTCTGCCGCCCCCTTGTTAAGGGAGTGTGGAATGTCTTTTCGGACTGCTTTCGGTTCTCTGAAATGAGAATCGCCGAATCCGAGGCCGGGTCTTGCACATCCGGCGTAGGTGGCCGCGCTTTGGTGAGGGAATGCGCCCCGCTTTCTGGAGGCCGTCCGTTCGGATGAAGCTGCTTCAGCGCACGCCGATCTGTTGCAGCCACTTCAGTGCATCCTCGGGCCACATCTTGGCATCTCGTTCGCAGCGCAGGCCGTAGCCGTGGCCGCCGGTGGGGTAGAGCTTGAACTCGTGCGCGATCTTCGCCTCGTCGAGCGCGGTATGGTAGATCCTGCTGCCCACGACATGCGTCTTGTCGTCCTCGCTGTGAATGATGAGCGTGGGGGGGATGGAGGCCTTCAAGTTGAGGTCGGGCGAGACGTGGCCGGCCTTGTCATCGAGATAGGCGGGATACACCAGTACTGCAAAATCGGGTCGGCAGCTTTGCTGATCCACCGCATCCAGCACCGGGTAGCTGCGCGCCTCGAACTGCGTGCTCGCCTTGGCCGCCACATTGCCCCCGGCGGAGAAACCGATGACGCCGACGCGCTTCGGATCAATGTTCCAGGCCGCCGCGTTCTCCCGTGTGAGGCTGATCGACCGCTGCACATCCTGCAATGCTCCTTCGCGGTTGTTCGGCGTGCGATACTTCAGCACCAGCGCGCTGAAGCCGTTGCTGTTGAGCCATGCCGCGATCTCCGAGCCTTCCTTGTCCATCACCACATAGCCGTAGCCGCCGCCGGGACAGACGATCATCACCGGCGTAGGCCTGCCGTCTTTTGCGGGCGCGGGAAAGAAGGTCTGCGTCGGGCGGCTCACATTCGTGATGCGCTGAAAGCCGTCCTTTCGCTTCACCTCCGCCTCGGGTTCCTTCGCACCCTTGCCCGGCATTCTGCCTTCAGGCCACACATCCACGATGGTTTGAGCGGACAGGAACGACGTGGTCGCGAGGAGCAGAAGCAAAGGCCGGAGCAGGGTCATGGGCATTGTTATTCGTCGAGCTGTGGGAATGCAAGCCATGTGGCATGTCGCGAGCATGCTCCGCAGGCCGGCGGAAGGCACGTGCAGAAACGGTCTCATTTCCCTCACAGGTCGTTTCAGAAAAATGGGCTGTGGCAGTCATCCCGTTCGTCGCTCTATTGAAATGAAATCTGATCCTCCACTCATCATGAACACCGACACCCACACCATCCGCCTCCACCGCGTTCTCCGTGCGAAGCCCGAGCGCGTCTATCGCGCCTTTCTCGACGCCGATGCCAAGGCCAAGTGGCTCCCGCCTCATGGTTTCACCGGCAGGGTGCACCATCTCGACGCCCGGGTCGGCGGCACCTACCGGATGTCCTTCACCAATTTCACCACCGGCTCCAGCCACTCCTTCGGCGGCACCTACACCGAACTCGCGCCGTACACGCGCATCCGCTACACCGACAAGTTCGAGGATCCGAATCTGCCCGGCGAAATGCACATCACGGTGGAGCTGAAGGAGGTCTTTTGCGGCACCGACCTGCACATCACACAGGAAGGCGTCCCCGCTGCGATTCCGGCGTCGGCCTGCTACATGGGCTGGCACGACTCGCTCACCCTCCTCGCGCAACTCGTCGAGCCCGAGATCCCTGACCAGCCCTGATGAGCGCCGCAGCGAAGCAGGCACGATGAGGGGTGGGAGTACGGGCACTCCGGGATGGGATTGAGCCCCTCCCGTGCGGCATGGGGCTTGCGGTTCCTCATTGTTTGATCGACGCCTCCCGGCACATCCGAATAGACTCGCCCGAATTTGCCCACCCTCATGAACAAGATGCCCACCTCCCTCGGCCTCGCGGCGTTGCTCGTTTGTTTTTCAGCCTTCGGTGAAACGCCGCAACGAAGTGAAGACAAGCTGGCCACGCTGCGGGCGCTGAAGATTGACCACGGCACCCTCACCACCGTGGAGCGCGATCCGTCTGGGACGCGGACCATCGTAAAGCTCGTTTTGAATCCGGCGCAGGGTTCGAACATCCATGTCGAGGTCTGGCTGCCCGATGCGGAGAAATGGAACGCGCGTTTCCTCGGTCTCGGCAATGGTGGCGCGGCGGGGAAGATCAATCCCGGCGGCCTTTCGGGCATGAGTGCGGCGGGTTATGCCGTGGCGACCACCGACATGGGCACGGCACCGAACTCTGACTCCGGTATCAGCAATCCTGAAGTGTGGAAGGATTTTGGTTATCGTGCCACGCATCTCATGACGGTGGTGGGCAAGCAGATCGTGAAGGCGTACTATGGCAAAGCCCCGGAGCTGTCGTTTTTCAGCGGCGGCTCGACCGGCGGCCAGCAGGCGCTGCAGGAAGCGCAGCGTTATCCCGAGGACTACGATGGCATCGCCGCTGCCGTCGCCGCGCATTGCCGCACACCGCTGCACGCTTACTTCCTGTGGAATGACCAGATCTTGAAGCAGTGCCCGTTCACCAAGTCGCAGGACACCAGCGTCATCGCTGCCGCGAATGAATTCATGGCCTCGCGCGAGATCCCCATCGCTGCGGGCAAGTTCGTCTCCGATCCGCGCTGCACCGCGCAGGACATTGGGGCCGTCATCGCACTGGCTCGGAAGAAGGACGCCACACTCACCGACGAACATGCAGCAGCTTTGCGAAAACTCTTCGACGGCCCGCGCCATGCCGTCACCGGCGAGCGCATCTTCAACGGCATCCCGCTCGGCAGTTCCATCGAGGCCTCGCACGGGCACCTCTATCTTTTCAACTGGGTCTTCGGCAAAGACAAGAAACTGGAGGACATCAACTTCGGTGCCGACATCGACACCTACACCACCAAGCTCGCCCCTTTGCTCAACGCCGAGAACCCCGACCTCAGCGCCTTCTTCAAGCGCGGCGGCAAGCTCATCATGACGCTCGGCACCGCCGATTCCGTCGTGCCTTACCACGCCTCCATCGACTACTACGAGCGCGTGATCGAGCGCCTCGGCGGACTCGATCAGGCGCAGTCCTTCTTCCGCTTCTACGTCGTCCCCGGCCTCGCCCACGGCGGAGGCCCCGGCATCAATCAGCCCCCGAACCTCCTCGACGCCGTCCGCGCCTGGCGCGAGACCGGCACCGCGCCGTTCGCGTTGCAGGGGCGTCACGCTGAGAATGGCAAGCCCTCGTGGGAGATGACGATCTATCCGTATCCGACGCAGACGGGATGGAATGCGGCCACCAAGAGCTTCGAGCCTGTGGATGGAAAACGCGGCGGTGTGGATCGGATCGCCGAGCGCTTTCGTCCGGCGGCCCAATGATGTTGGTAGGGACGCGCTGCGCCGCGTCACTCTTTTCTCCAGGCTTGCGTTTCGGAGGTCTTTTCCCATGCTCGTTTCATGCCTCATGATTCCGATGACCTTCCTGCCGGTCGGAGCACACCGGCGCAGGGTGTGTTACCGACCTACGATGGCGCGACGATCCTGTGATGCACGGTCTGCCCGGATCAGCGGGGCGATTGGTGCGCGCAGAAGGTGGTGATCGAGTTGCTGCGCGACCCGTGGTCCGATCCGGCGAATGCATGGCTCATCGGCGATTTCCTGCTCATGCCGGATCATTTGCATTTCTTTGTGACGCCCAAGGATGCCCGTGGGTGGATGTCGAGCGCTGGACGGCGTTCTGGAAGAATCGTTTCTCGAAGCGTTGCGGGAATCCTGCGTGGCGCTGGCAGCGCGGCCTGTTTCATCATCGTTTGAGCGCGAGTGTGTCGCAGACCACTCGCCACTTTGGCTGGAACGACCTGGCCGCCAAGTTTGTAGCACGAGTCAAGACCGAGGACGGGCTGGAGCATCGCACCGACATTGTCACTTCCTTCGATCTGATCGATTTGAGAGAGGGGCGAGAGCATGAGAAACCTAATGCGACCTAACATTAAAGGGTGCATGGCTGCGAGCCTGAGCGAGCCAGCCAATGCCCCTGTGGTTGAACAAGCCCGGCTTTAGCTGGCTCGCGGCCTTATGCGCTTTGTGTTGCGGTCTTGATGGCCGTTTGGCTGCTGCACGACGCTTGGGAGTGCCACGGCGTCTTTCGCTGGCCGCGTGATCGGCTCGCGGAGAGATCTTTGTCACCGTTTTGGGTGCTCCGAGCGCTCTTTTCATGTGCTGCGGCGATTCGCGGGCATGGACTTCCCTCCGCACTCTCTGGCAGGCTGTGATGTGAAGAGGATTCCATGCTCGTGACGCTTGGTTCTCGATGGGTGGGGCGCGGCTTTGCGCGGGCAGCCACAGGGCGCTGCGTTTCCAGGCCGGCAGCATCCGCGCGAGCAACGGCATGGGCTGCTGGCAGCAGGGGCACTTGGGAAGGCGGTTCTCGGTTCGTTGGTCCTCGGGCTCCGTAGCAGTGCGGCGAAGGATGCCGCGGTTCTCCGTTGCTGCTTCGCTGTTGCCTGCCTGTGTGGCGGGTGTTTGGCCGCTGCCGAAAGGCCTGTACGTTGACTCCCCACTCAGCCGTAACGATGCAGGGGGGCGCGAATCGCGCGCCAGCGTCCTTGGAGTGCTCCAGCCTCCTGAATCACTTCATAAGCCTGCGAACCCCAGAACGGGTCAAATGATGAGGGATAGAATGATGGGAGAGATCATTTTACCCGTCATCCTTTGACCATCGGATTGCGTGCGCCGTGAGTTGCTCTCTTTTCAAAATCAAGCTTCAGGTGCTCTGGAG
>DAORHS010000116.1:0-9704 GCA_035438165.1 Prosthecobacter sp. | reverse complement strand
AACATCACGGGTGTTGATAACGCGGAGATCATCGACTGCACCGGCCGCATCCTGTTGCCCGGCCTGTTCGATATCCACGTCCACGCTCGCGAACCCGGCCAGGAGGACAAAGAAAACATCGCCACCTGCGCTGAAGCCGCGATCAACGGCGGCGTCACCGGCTTCGTCATGATGCCGAACACATCTCCCGCCATCGACAACGCGGGCGTCGTGCGCAGCGTGCTCGAAAGCGCCCGCCGCACCCGCATCGGCCCCGGCATCTACACGACTGGTGCCATCACCAAAGGCCGCAAAGGTGAGGAACTGGCCGGGATCGCGGGCATGAAAGCCGCTGGTGCCGTGATGCTCACCGACGACGGTTTCCCCGTCGATAATCCGCAAGTCCTCCGCCGCGCCATGGAATACGCCCGCGAGTTCGACATCCCCCTCGCCAGCCATTGCGAGGTCAAGGAACTCAGCGGCAAAGGCTGCATGCACGAGGGCAAGATCAGCTACTCGCTCGGCCTGCCCGGCATCCCCGCCATCAGCGAGGAGATCTGTATTGCCCGCGACATCCGCCTCGCCGAATTCACCGGCGTGCATCTCAACATCCAGCACGTCACCACCGAGCGCGGCATGGGCACCATCAAGCGGGCCAAGGACCGTGGCATCCGCGTCACCTGCGAGATCGCCCCACACCATTTGATGTTCAATCACGAGCACATCGGCGACTACGACACGCACTACAAGATGAACCCGCCGCTGCGCACGCCCGAGGACAATGCCGCGCTGCTCCAAGGCCTCAAAGACGGCTGGTTCGACGTCATCGCCACCGACCATGCCCCGCACACTCCTTTCGAGAAGAACCAGGACTTCGCCAGCGCCCCGTTTGGCATCACCGGCCTCGAAACCGCGCTCGTCTCGCTCTACGACCACTACATCCGCAAGGACATCCTCGACTGGGGCCTCATCGTGAAGCGCTACAGCGCTGAACCCCGCCGCCTCATGAAACTCCCGCCAGTGCCGATTCAAGAAGGCGGCATCGCCGAGTTCATCCTCTTCAATCCCGCCCGCACCACCACCTTCAGCCGCGCCTTCATGAAATCGAAGAGCATCAACACCCCCTTCCTCGACAAAACGCTGCAAGGCATGGTCGAACGCGTAGTGTATCGCGGTGAGGAACTGCTGGCGAGGTAGTCCAGTTGCTTCGCAACTGGCTCCCTCTCCTGTTCCACAGGAACAGGACTACTTTACAGTGCGTTTACAGACGCCTGATCCCGCCTGAATCATCATGGCCCCATGAAGACAATTCTTGGTGCCCTCTTTCTCGCCACATACCTGTTCGCGCAGACGGCGCGAATGCCAGCGTGGATCTCACCCAACACCCGCCTCATCCACACTCAGGCGGTGCAAGTCACGCACGTCGATGCTCGCATCGACCTGGCGGATCAAATCGCCACCACAACGCTCGGCATCGCGCTGCGCAATCCGACGAACCGGCCACTGGAGTCGGAACTGCTCGTGCCCGTGCCCCAGGGGGCGGTTTTGAAGGCGTTTGCGTTTGAAGGTGGCAACGCGGAGGGCACGGCGCGGCTGCTGCCACGCGATGAAGCGCGTCGAATCTATGACAGCATCGTGGCGCAGACGCGTGACCCGGCGCTGCTGGAGTTTGTGGGCCATGCGGTGGTGAAATCGAGCGTGTTTCCGGTGCCGGCCAACGGCACGCAGAAGGTGCGGGTGACTTACGAGGAGCTTCTCGAAGCGGACGGCGCACGGCTCGACTATGTGCTGCCGCGCTCGGAGGCGGTGGAGTATGCGGTGCCGTGGAAGCTGTCCATGCGCGTCAAATCGGCATCGCGCATCGCCTCGGTGTATTCGCCGAGCCATGAGATCGCCGTGAAGCAGCCGAATGGCAATGAGGCGACCCTCTCATGCGAAACTAAAGACCCTGGTGCCTTTCGTGTCTCGCTGCTGCGTGAGACGAAGGACGAGATGACGGCATCGTTGCTCGCTTACCCTGATCCGAAGATCGGCGGCGGCTATTTTCTCGTCATGATCGCCCCGCCGAAGCCCAAGGCAGACGCAGCACCGATCAAACGCGAAGTGATACTCGTCATCGACCGCAGCGGCAGCATGGCGGGACCGAAACTCGACCAAGTCAAAGCCGCCGCGTTGCAGGTGATCGAAGGTCTGAACGACGGCGAAGGCTTCAACCTCATCGTCTATAACGAGGCGGTCGAGATGTTCGTCCCGCAGCCGGTCATCAAGAACGCGGAGACGACGAAACAGGCCCGCGACTACATCAGCGCGTTGCGTGTGAGCGGCGGCACGAACATTCATGACTCCGTGGTCGAAGCGCTGCGGCAGAAGCCGCTCGATGGCATGCTGCCGCTCGTGCTGTTCCTCACCGACGGCCTGCCAACCATCGGCCAGACCTCGGAGAAGGCCATCCGGGAAGCGGTGGCAAAGGGCAATCCGCATCAGCGCCGCGTCTTTACCTTCGGCGTCGGTGTGGATGTGAACACGCCGCTGCTGTCACGCATCGCCCGTGAAACACGGGCCAGCGCGGAGTTTGTGCTGCCGAAGGAGGATGTGGAGGTCAAGGTCGGTCGCGTGTTTGATCGCCTGCGCGGTCCGTTGCTCACCAAACCGGCGTTGCGCGTGCTGAACGACCCGAATCGTGTGAGCGACCTGATTCCATCGCCGTTGCCCGATGTGTTTGAAGGCGAGCAGATTCTCCTATCCGGCACCTATCGCGGCGAAGCGCCGCTGCATTTCCAGCTCACCGGCGCTTCGGCGGAAGGCGAGCGGAAGTTCGACTTCACTTTCAATCTCGACAAAGCGAGCACCGCGAACGCCTTCGTGGCCCGGTTGTGGGCCAGCAACAAGATCGCCGTGCTCAGCGAGGCCATTCGCGATCTCGGTGCCGATGGCGCGACCGCGAACACAACCGAGCTGGTGAATGAAATCGTCCGCCTCTCGACCCAGTTCGGCATTCTGACCGAATACACCGCGTTCCTGGCCGAAGAAGGCACCTCGCTCGCCGCAGCGGCTCCGAATGCCAGCAAGGCGGCCTTTAACTACAACGACAAGGCGATGAAAATTCGCAGCGGAGCAGCCGCCGTGTCGCAGGCGGACAACATCAACAAGGCCGCCGAATCGAAGCAGCTCAACGTCCGCAATCGCTTCCTCGATGACAAGATGAATGCCGTCGAGATCACCAGCGTGCAGCAGGTTCAAGCCGGAGCCTTTTTCAACAAGGGCAACCGCTGGAGCGATGCGAACGCCTCCAAGTCCGAGCGCACGCCGGACCGCACCGTCGAGATCGGCAGCGCCGAGTTTGGCCGCCTGGTCGATGAACTCGCCGCCGACAACCGCCAGGGCCTCCTCGCGCTGCGCGGCGAGCTGCTTCTCGAGCATCGCGGCCAGATCGTGCTCATCCGCTGAATTTCTCCCGTCAACTCATCCCAAACTACATCCATGAAAACGAAACACATCCTCATCGCCACGGCTCTGACCGCGTGCATCGCCATCGCCAAAGAAGTTCGTCCGCCCGCACCTGTGGCGGAAGTCACCAAAGTCGAAACTGCTGTTGAAGGGCCGCTGGTCCAGATCGCCGTGCTGCTCGACACCAGCGGCAGCATGCAGGGCCTCATCGAGCAGGCAAAGACGCAGCTCTGGAAGCTGGTGAACGAGTTCATCACCGCCAAGCAGGATGGCAAGACACCCGTCGTGCAGGTGGCGCTGTATGAATACGGCAAAGACGCGTTGAAATCGAAAGAGCACTGGATTCGCCAGATTCAGCCGCTCACGCGTGACCTCGACAAGGTTTCCGAAGACCTGTTCGCGCTGACAACGAATGGCGGGGAGGAATACTGCGGCGCGGTGATCCAGCGGGCGACATTGGACCTCGCCTGGGATGCTAATCCAAAGGTTTACAAGGCGATCTTCATCGCCGGCAACGAACCGTTCACGCAGGGGCCGATTGATTCGAAGCAGAGCTGCAAAGACGCCATCGCAAAGGGCATCATCGTGAACACGATTCATTGCGGCGGCGAGGCACAGGGCATCGCCGAGCATTGGAATCAGGGCGCGCTGCTCGCCGACGGCAAATACCTCGTGATCGACCAGAATCAGGCCATCGTTCACATCGAGGCACCGCAGGACAAGGAGATCGTGAAGCTCAACGAGGAGCTGAACAAGACCTACATCAACTACGGTGCCGCCGCACCCGCCGCGAAGGCCCGTCAAGTCGCGCAGGATAGTAACGCCGCCGCAAAGCCCGAATCTGGAGCGCAGGTGCAGCGCATCGTCAGCAAGGCCAGCGCGAACTACTTCAACAGCGGCTGGGATCTCGTGGATGCCAGCAAGGACAAGAGCTTTGACATCACCAAGGTCAAAGAGGCCGATCTGCCCGAGGAAATGAAAAAAATGTCCGTCGAGGAGCGCAAGGCTCACCTCGTGAAGAAAACCGCCGAGCGTGCGGAGATTCAAAAGAAGGTCCTGGCTCTGAACAAGGAACGCGAGGCCTACGTCGCCACCCAGCGCAAGGAGTCCGCCAAGAACGACACGCTGGACACCGCGATGGTGAAAGCGCTGCGCACGCAGGCGGAGAAGAAGGGCATCGCGTGGGAGAAGTGATTCACTGACCCCTCACCCAACCTCTCCCCGAAGAAAACGCATGAGCTGTCCATGCATTCGACGGGGAGAGGAGTTCTGCTCTCTGGCTCCGATTCATCTTCATGCCGCCCGCAAAGCCGGTCTCCCTCTCCCCGCCCCAGACTCAATTGCTTCAATACCCACTTCGGGGAGAGGGTTGGGGTGAGGGGCCGACCTGAATTCGTCATTCCCCATTCGTCATTCGTCATTTAACTTCACCACATGCACACCATTCTGGTCATCGAAGACGACGCCGCGATTCGTCGCGGTGTCCTGGATGCGCTCAAGTTTGCCGGTCACACAACCTTGGAGGCCGGAGACGGTGACAAGGGCCTGAAGCTGGCCCTGAGCGCCACCTTCGACCTCATGCTGCTCGATCTCGTGCTGCCGCATGCGAGCGGCTTCGATATTTTGAAGGCGCTACGGCGAGAACGGCCCGGCACACCAGTGATCATCCTTTCGGCACGCGGCGAAGAAAATGACCGCGTGCGCGGCCTGCGTCTCGGTGCCGATGATTACGTGGTGAAACCCTTCAGCGTGCGCGAACTCCTCGCCCGGGTCGAAGCCGTGCTGCGTCGCGCCCCGGAGCGCCAACCTGTCAGCGAAACACTCACACTGGCTGCGGCGACGATTGATTTCGGCCAAAGCGTGGCCCGCTTCGAGAACGGCGAGAGTGCGGAACTCTCCGAACGCGAGCGCGACGTGCTGCGCTACCTCGCCTTGAACCGCGGTCGTCCCGTTTCGCGCGAGGAACTGCTGCAACGTGTCTGGCACATCGACAACAAGCAGACAGAGACGCGCACCGTCGATATGCACATCGCCAACCTTCGTCACAAACTGCGGGACGATGCGGATGCGCCGCGTTTGATCATCACGGTACGAGGCAAGGGCTACCAACTCACATGACAGTTCGCTGTTCTCGGTTCGCTGTTCGCAGTTTCAATCCAAGTTTATGAGTATTCGACGATTTGAGGACATCGAGAGCTGGCAAATGGGCCGGGAGCTTTCCCGGCAGGTGTATGAAGTCGTGCGTGATTCTGCCTTGGGACGCGACTTCTCGCTCAAAGACCAGATGCTTCGTTCGGCAGGATCGATCATGGACAATATCGCCGAAGGCTTTGATGCGGGCAGCAACCGCGAGTTCGTGAAGTTCCTTCAATATTCCAAACGCTCCTGCACTGAGCTGCAAAGCCAGCTTTATCGCTGCCTGGATCAAGACTATGTGACCGAGGAGAAGTTCCGACAACTTTACGAGCAGACGGAAAACACCAAGAACAAGATTGGAGCCTTCCTCCAATACCTCACGAGAAACCTGGATCATCGATCTGTCGGACAGCCCCTGTAACTGCGAACCGAGAACTGCGAACAGCGAACCTAATTCATGCGCAAACCGCTTCACATCTGGATCACCTTCCTCGCCTGCTTCGCGCTGTTGCTTGCGGCGATGGTGTGGGTGAGCTGGCACACGCTGGCGCTGGAGCGCACGCGTGAGGAGGCGGCGCGGGATGCGGACCAGCAAGAGCGCGTGCGGCTGGCGCTGTGGCGCCTCGATTTCCAGGCGAGCGCGCTGCTGATGCGCGAGAACGCCCGCCCGCCGCATGATTTCCGGCCGTTTCATGCGCCGGAGGGCCTGGTGAACAAGGCTTATGGCAATGTGGCCAAGGGTGACGTGCTGGTGCCGTCGCCGCTGCTGGCGGAAGTGCCTGAGCATGTGCTGCTGCATTTCCAGATGGACACCAAGGGACAAGTGATGTCCCCGCAGGTCCCGCAGAATGACGAACGGGCACTGGCGCTGGAACAGTTCATCAATGCAGACGATCTGACCCGCAGCGAGGGGCGCCTCAGCGGATTGCGCGAGCTGCTGGCGCAGCCTTCGAATCCGGTCGTGCCGCAGGACAAGGTGTCAGTGTCGTCCATGAACCGGCGTGGCGGGCAGGTGACTCAATCAGCTTCGCTGCCAGTTCTGAATCGTCGGCTGCTGGCCGACATGGCCTGCGCGACACGCTTCGACGTCGAAGACACGCAGCAGCAGCTCGACGCCAACGACGCGAACCTGCCGCGCAATGCCGCGTGGGCCGTGCAGCAGGGGCAGGTGGCGATGCAGCAGTCAGTTTACAACAGCCTGGAAAACATCTCGCGCAGCCGTGCCGTCACTGCCCAGGCCGAAGAGGCGATCAAGCAGCAGCCGACAATCAAGATGAAGGAGCCGCCCGCCAAAGCACTGGCCAAGACCGATGCCGACAATGCAAAGCCGGCGCTCGCGGCGAAGGAAATGGAGAAGAAGGCGGAAGCGGCGGCTGACAAGGCAATGAAGCCCGCACCCCAGTCGGCAGGCATCGCAGCGGCACCCGCGCCTGCCGCGAGCCCGACGCCGTCTCTCGCCGCTGCGCCCTTTGCCGGGGCGGTTCAAGCCGATGGCTCCGCTGGAGGCACGGCACCCGCGGGAGTGACGGTCGTCACCCGCAAAAACACGGTGGCTCCGAACAGCTCGCGTCCGTTCCAAGGGGTGTGGCTGGGCCAGAACCTCATCCTGACGCGTGAAGCCTTCGTGGACGGTGTGCGCATGGTGCAGGGCGTGTGGCTGGACTGGCCGGAACTGCACGCCGCATGGCTGCGCGAGATCACAGATCTGTTTCCCGATGCGAAACTCGAACCCGCAGCCAATGCGATTGCAGGAACACGCCCCACGGATGATCCGCTGCGCTTCGCCACGCTGCCCGTGAAACTGGTGCCCGGCACGATCCAACTGCCGCCGCTGCCGTTCTGGACGCCGCTGCGCAAATCACTCGCCATCGCGCTCGCCTGCGTGCTGCTCGCTGCTGCTGCGGTGGGCCTGGTGCTGCATGGCACCGTGGCGCTGAGTGAACGCCGCGCGGATTTCGTCTCCGCCGTGACGCATGAACTGCGCACGCCGCTGACGACATTCCGCCTCTATTCGGAGATGCTCGCCGACGGCATGGTGACCGATGAAACGCAGCGGAAGACCTATCTCGACACGCTGACCGGTGAGGCGGGCCGCCTGAGTCATCTCGTCGAAAACGTGCTGGCCTATGCGCGACTGGAACGCGGCAGCGCGAAGGCACGGGCGGAGAATGTGACCATCGGCGAGCTGCTGGACCGCATCCTGCCGCGTTTGAAGCAACGCGCCGATGATTGCGGCATGGAGGTGAGAATTCATGCCACGGAGATGGATCGCAAAACGCAGTTGCACATCGACGCAGCGGCGGTGGAGCAGATTCTTTTTAATCTCGTCGATAACGCCTGCAAATACGCCGCCCCGCGCGCGGCAGAGCCGGTGATTCACGTTGAGGCGGACACAAGCGGCAAGTTCGCGATGCTGCGCGTGCGCGATCACGGCGGTGGCATCTCGCGCAGCGAGCGGCGGCGTATTTTCCATCCGTTTCACAAATCCGCCGATCAGGCCGCGCATTCCGCGCCGGGGGTGGGCCTTGGACTCGCCCTGTGCCAGCGGCTGGCCACGGCGCTCGGCGGTGCGATCACGCTCGATGCAGCGCACAAGGACGGCGCGTGCTTCGTGCTGCGACTGCCGAAGTGATGGATCGCAAGGAGCGGGACTTGCCAAGTGCCTCTCCTTGGTCACTTCTCCCCCGCAAGGGTCACCGCACCAGTCATGATCACGTTGCCCGCATCATCGCGGATTTCACCGCTCACCTGTCCGAGCGTGTCCATGACAGCCTGCAAGACGCCGCTGATGTGAATGGACTGGCCGGGCGTGATGCTGCCGAGAATTTTGATCTGGCGCACGGCGGTGAGGCGCAGGTTTTTCAGCGGCGCTTCTCCGGGGCGCGTCTGCACCAGGCTGCCGCCGAGCTGCGCCAGCGCCTCGATCATGAGCCCGCCGGGCATAAGCGGCGGATTCGGGAAATGACCGCGCAGAAACTCCTCGTCCCCTTTCAGCGTCCATGCGCCCTTCGCAGACACGCCGGGGACGAGTTCGGTCAGTTCGTCCACGAAGCGGAACTCTTTCCCGTGTGGCAGGGATGAAAGCGCTTGATCAAGCTCGGCGGGAGATGGCATGCTGCGGTCTTATTCAGGAATCACCACCAGAGCAATCACCAAGATGCGTGCCGATGATCTGTCGTGCGCTCACACAGTTCTGGCTGGCGGCCGTACTCGTGCTGAGCATGGCCTACTGGGCGGTGGGCGGGCTGCTGTTTGTCCTCGCGGGGCTGGTGCTCGTGCCGCTGCTGCCCGCGGAAAAATCGCGGGAACTCGGCCAGTCACTGCTGCAGACGGCGTTTCGCGGGTTTTTGCGGCTGCTGCGGCTGTGCGGCGTGTTTGAATGCGAGTTTCGTGGATTTGAGGCTCTCGATGGCGCGACGGGCGGGCTGATCATCGCGCCCAATCATCCCGCGCTGTGGGATGCGGTCTTTGTCATCGCGAAGGTGAGCGGCCTGCGCTGCATTTTGAAGGCCTCGCTGATGCACAATCCCTTTCTGCGCGGCGGGGCGAAGCTGGCGGGCTTCATCCCGAACAAGCCCGCGCACAAGATGCTGCAGCACTCGATCGAGGCGCTGCGCCAGGGCGACCGGCTGCTGTTCTTTCCGGAAGGAACCCGCACGCGGAAGCAGGAAGATGTCATCAACAGCTTTCAGGGCGGCCTCGGCATCATCGCCACGCAGTCGAGCGCGCCAGTTTGGCCGGTCTTCATCGAGACCAACAGCGACTACCTGTGCAAAGGCTGGCCGCTGTGGCGTCTGCCCGATCGAAAAATCAAGCTGCGCATCACGCTGGGCGAGCCGCTTGCCAGCCCGGCGGACGAGGGCGCAGCGGCCTTCACCAGGCGTTTGCGCGAGGTGTATGTCACCGCACTCGGCGGACGTCCGGACAAGACGCCCTGACCAGGGCCGGATTTCGACTTGCGGCAGCGGGCATTATCGTGTCCATCACGCCTCCCTCGCGGGCGCATGAAGCTCCTCGTTCTCATTCCCAGCTACAACACCGGACGCCTGCTGGCGGACACGGTGAAACATGCGCTGGAACGGTGGAATGAGGTGCTCGTGGTCATGGATGGCAGCACCGACGGCAGCGAGACCGCCGTGGAG
>DAORHS010000115.1:0-9713 GCA_035438165.1 Prosthecobacter sp. | reverse complement strand
ATCGCCGAGGCCCTCAAGACGGCGGGGTATGTGACCGGGCACTTTGGCAAATGGCATTTGGGATCAGTACAAAAGGCAAGCCCTGTCAGTCCGGGAGCCAGCGGCTTCGATGAATGGGCCTCTTCGCCGAACTTCTTCGATCTGGATCCGGTGCTCAGTGTGAAAGGCAAGGCCGTGCAGTTTCAAGGTGACAGCTCTGAAGTGACGATGGACGAGGCTTTGAAGTTCATCCGGGATTGCGCCGGTAAGAAGCAACGCTTTCTCGCCGTGGTTTGGTTTGGCTCGCCACACGATCCCCATCAGGCATTGGAGTCGGACCGGGCGCCCTATGCGGACCTCCCGGAGAAGCAGCAGAACTTTTATGGTGAGATCACCGCCATGGACCGTGCCTTTGGCAGGCTGAGAGCCGAACTGCGGACCCTCGATCTGCGTGAGAATACGCTGCTCTGGTATTGCAGTGACAACGGTGCTCTGCCGAAGGTCGGTTCCAGCGGTGGGCGCCGGGGATTCAAAGGCCAGATCTACGAGGGCGGACTGGCAGTGCCCGCCCTGCTGGAATGGCCGGCAGTTTTTCATGAACCCAAGGTGATCAAGGCCCCCTGTGTGACCTCCGACATTTATCCGACGGTTTTAGAGATCGCCGGAGTGACCATGGAAAAACAGCCGCCGTTGGACGGGATCGATCTCATGCCGTTGCTGACTGGCCAGGAGCGGAAGCGTTCCAGACCCATCGGCTTTTGGGAATCGGGCAAAAAAGGCATAAGCACCCCCTCCAAAGTGTGGATGGAGGAATTGCTCGCCGCGCAAATCCGGGGCGAAGAGCCCAACGATCCGGTGCGAGTCCGCCGCGATGCGGCAGAGGTTGGTGCGCCGGCCTCTCTCACTGAGTTTCCCGGCCATGCGGCCTGGCTCGACTGGCCCTGGAAGCTTCATCGGATGGAGAATCAAACCAGCCACGAGGTGAGATGGGAACTCTACAACCTCGCCACGGACCCCGACGAGAGCACGCTGTTGCTGGCGGAGCAGCCCGAGCGGGTTCCGGAGATGCAGCATGATCTTGAAAACTGGCTCGAGAGCGTGGTTCGGAGCCTGAATGGTGAAGACTACCCCGCCGGGAATTCCGCTGTGGTTAAATAGGGACGGATCATCCCGAGCCTACGTCTCTTGGCCGATCATCTTTGGCGAGATTGACTCCCGAAGGCCTTTTTGAGTACCTGCTTGCCAGCTCGTTCAAGAGTGCTAATTAGTCGGCCGAATTGAAGAGCGAAGGTTCTGAAAATTTCGATTTCTGAGTTCATCAGGCATTCTGAAATTTCAAAAAATTCCTTTAAATTCTAAAAATATCTTGCGGCAGTAGGATGTTACGTGTTACTATAACTTTAATTGCGGGTATAGCTTAATGGTAAAGTTCCAGCCTTCCACGCTGGCCATGTGGGTTCGATTCCCACTACCCGCTCTGAGAACGCGAAAACATCCGAAAATCTATAAATTCACTGCCGTTTATGAAAGCTGTACTCATTTCTCGCATCGCGAGTACTTCGGCCTGCATGTTGATGCTGGCATGTGCTTCGGTCAGTTCGGCTCAATCGGCCGGGAACTGCACGGAGATATCCAATGACGTACGGGTCGCGGTCGAAAAGGATCCCTCGAAGGTTCTGATGGTCGTCGAAGACGCGCTTGTGATCAACGAGGGGTGTGCTGCTGACATCGTGACGGCAGCGATCATCGCCTCGAAAGCTGACGCGACCCTGGCCGGGCAGATCGTCCAAACAGCGGTCTCAGTGGCCCCCAAGATGGCTGCGGTCATCAATGATGCGGCGAGCGCGGCGGTTCCCGGGCTGGCAGCGGTGGCTCCGACGACCGAAATCGTGCGTCCAGTCACGGTGGCGGACAAAAATCCCGGCAAAAATCCGGTCATTCCTGCAGAACCAGTCAAAGAAGAGATTTTTTTCGTCCCGTCCACGATTCGTGGGGTGTTTCTGATCCAGCCGCCTGCTTCGGGTCCGCTGCCGCCGCGTTGCGATGACTGCCCGGTTTCTCCCTCGACGGCGGTTCCTTGAGTTTGAACGCAGGCCGCCCTTCCACTCCAGTTCCAAATTCCCCCGACCATCATGCGCTCGAAACTTGCAATGCTGATACTGGCCGCCGCTGTGCTCTGCCCAGCCGCGTTGCATGCGCAGGGGCTGGTGGCCATCCAAAACTATTCGGCGGATTTCAGAACCGAACAGCCGCTGACGTTTTCCGTCACCGGACAAGGCGGTTATGACTTCCTCAAGTACAAGGTGAACTCGCCGTTGGTTCAGGACATCGAATCCTGGTATGTTCAAGGAGGCTTTGGAGCGGCCTACACCAATCCCGACCGCACCACCCCGTGGAGCTTCAACCTCGACACCAGCGTCATTCATTATGTTGATGGCGTGCCGCGTTTTGGGGGCACGTTCTACAACGCCCGCGGAGCCGTCAATTTCGAGCACCGGTTCTCCGAGCGGCTCAAAGTCAGCAATAATTTTTACCTCACTTACGGGGTCGATCCGAGCACGGCCTTTGGCTACGGTGCGTCCACCACATTGTGGAACGGACAGTACCTTTACGGTTACAACAACTTCAACGTCAGCTACGCCTGGTCTCCACGTCTCTCCACGACGACATCGTACACGTTCGATGGCATCGGTTATCAGGACGATGTGATCGCCGACCCGGAAGACCGTTACACGCATCTCTTGGCCCAGCAGTTCTCATACGCGATCTCCAAGCGGACCAGCCTGACGGCCGAGTATCGCTATCGCATGGCCACATATGTCACCCGTGCGGACAAGAACTACACCTCCCAGTTTGCCCTGCTCGGAGTGGACCATGCCTGGAGTGAGCGCATGTCAGGCTCGGTTCGAGGCGGTGCTGAGTTCTATGATTCTGACCGGGTGAACAAAACCGCTCCCTATGCCGAGGCCGCGCTCAATTACGCCGTCGCGCAGCAGACGATGGTGCGCTGGTTTGCGGCGCTTGGGTTCAACGGTGCGGAACTCGCGGCGTTCAACAGCCGCTACGGTCTGAACACGGGCCTTCAGGTGAATCATTATTTCACCAAGCGTCTCAGCGTCAACACAGGTGCCTCCTATGCGTACAGCCAGTTTGACGGCGGCACCGGCTCTGATGTGACCGAGCATTCGGTGCTGCTCAACGCTGGCATCGGTTACCAGCTTCTGGAGAACGTCAATCTGAACGCGAACTACTCTTTTTCCACCCTGCAGTCCACCGACGCGTTGCGCGAGTTTGATCGTCATCGTGTTTCCCTCGGCGCCACCGCCTCTTTCTAAGTCTCCCGTCAACAGCCAGACACCCAATCCGCCGGCGGGCAGTTTCGGACACCACGAACTCCCGCTGGCGGCGTTTCAAGACCACTTTGTTAACACCTCTTAAAATCTAAAGCCTCCAGCGGCATGAACGAGACAGGCACAGAACTGCAAAAGCATGCGATGGACACCTGGCAGGTGGTCAAAAATCGCTTTGGACTCATCTCACTCTCCTTCATTCTCATTTTCGCTGCGGCTGCGGTGCTGACTTACATCATGCCGCGCAAGTATCGTGGGCATGTGGAGATGACCATCGAGCGCATCACGCAGGACATCAATGTGTTCGACCGTAATCGTGGTGACAGCCTCGCATTCACCCAGGAATACATCAAAACGCAGTTCGAGACGATCACGAAGCCCACGACGCTCTACCCGGTCATCGAAAAGCTCGAACTTGCCAAACGCTGGGAGCTGCCCTCCCGCCAGGCGGCATTGGCAAAACTGCGGGCCAATCTGGAAACGCAGTCCATGCTGCGTTCGGACTTCGTCATCATCGACTACTACGATCAGGATTCGCAGCTCGCGGCCACCATAGCCAACGAGATCTCCAAAAGCTACATGGCGCAGCGCAACAACATTGAGACCGAGAAGAAACAGAAGGCTCTTACGGTGCTGCAGCAGCAGATCTCCGATCAGGAGGACCTCCGTCGTCAGGCTCAGTTGCGCTCGCAGGAGGCCAAGCGCAAAGCCGGCATCGTCGGCGACTGGATCGTCGGCGGAGGAAGCTCACTCAATCCGGGAAGCGACATCCGCACTTCGGAGGAGAACATGCAGATGTCGCGTGAGCAGTTGCTGATGCAGTCCGACCAAGACATCCTGACTTTGCAGTCGGAGATCGATCAGGTGGCCAAACTAACCTCTGATGAGCTCATTGATCAGGCCTCCGGTCTCAAGCTGGAGAATCAGAACATCGCCATGATGACTTCGAAGCTTCAAGAGCTTCAGGTGGCGCGTGAGGGGCTGGTCAATGAAGGCCGTGGCCGCATGCACCCTCAGGTGCTGAGTGTGGACAGCCAGGTGACGGAGTACAAGAGACTCATCCTTGCGGCGGCTGAAGCGCATGTGAAGGGTCTGCAAAACCGCCTGGATGCCGCCAGGAAGAAACGGGAGTCCCTCCAAGTTTACAATGACGAGGCGAAAGAGGAGATCATGAACATGCAGTCCCTCTACAATGAGTACAAGACGGCCAAGGACGAGGTCACCTACCTCGAAGACCTGCTGGTGAAAATGCGGTCACGTTTCTTCGAAGAAAAGGCGGGCATCGAACTCGTGAAGTCTCCCGCCACCATCTATTCGGAAGCGGAGCCCGAAGGGAAGCCGTCGAAGCCGAATGTGCCTCTGCATCTCGCTTTGGGCGGCGTGCTTGGTCTCATGTTCGGCCTCGGTCTCGCCTTCTTCTTCGAATACATGGACACCACGGTGAAGAATCTCGATGACGTGGAGCGCTATCTCGGCGTGCCTGTTCTGGCGGTGGTGCCAAAGAATGTCGGCGTGCTGCATCGTTCCAGCGGTTTCAATCCCGATGCGGAGGCCTACCGCATTCTTCGCACCAATATCGAATTCAACCGCAAGTCACCCGACGCCAACTGCCTTAGCGTCGTAAGCGGCGGAGCAGGGGAGGGCAAGTCCACCACCATGGTGAACCTCGCTTATGTCTGTGCCCAGGGCGGCTACAATGTCCTGCTCATCGACGCCGACCTGCGCCGCCCCAGCCTGCACAACCATTTCGACGTCAGTCACGCCACCGGCCTCACCAACTATCTGACCACCGACATCCGCCTCGAAGACGTGGTGCTGCGCACGCAGGTGGAAAACCTCTTCTTCCTGCCGAGCGGGCTGCTTCCTGCCGACAGTGCCGGGCTGCTCAACTCCCAGCGCATGGTGGACCTCATTGCCGATGTGAAAAGCCGCTTTGACCTCGTGTTGATCGATTCACCGCCGATCCTTGGTGTCAGTGATGCTTCGGTGCTCGCCAACGAGGCCGACATGACCATGATCGTTGTCCAGCATCGCAAACTGCCGCGCCATATGCTCATGCGGGTGAAGCAGAGCGTCGAAAACGTAGGTGGCAAGGTCGTCGGCGTCGTGCTCAACAATGTCGATCTGCGCAGCGATGCACAGTATCAGTATTACACCAGCTACTACACCTACTACTCGCCCACGAATTCCCCCAACGGCACTCAGGGCGGCAAATCACGCCGTCGCAAGATCAAGGCCGAAACAACCGCCACCGCGCTTGGGACCGGTCAGCAGGCTGCACGCTCTGACGGTGACGATGTCTTTTAATCTCAATCAACCCATTGCCATGAACACTCGCATTCTCTCCTGCATCGCCGTCGCATGCGCTCTCACGCTGGTTTCGGCGCACGGTCAAAACGGTGAGCTCGCGCTCAAGTCCAACGACCGCGTCACCATCTCCATCGGGGGGATTCCCGACAACGAAGTGCCGCAGATCAGCAAAGTGTACACCATCAGTGACAACGGCACGGTCAACCTTCTCCACATCGGTGAGGTTCGGGCCGCCGGGCTCAAGCCCTCTTCGCTGCAACGCAGCATCGAGCAGACCTACGTTGCCCGCGAGATCTACACCCGCCCCACGGTCACCGTCACCATTGATGGCGATGCCGCCACCGCACGCATGATCTACGTCATCAGCGGCTGTGCCAGAAACGGCCCCGTTCCCTACAGCAACGGCATGACCATCCTCAAAGCCATTGGCGTCGCCGGAGGCTTCACCCCCTTCGCCAAGCCCAGCAAGACCAAGCTCATCCGCAACGGCGTCACCACTGAGGTGGATCTCAAAAACATCAGCGCCAATCCGTCGCGAGACATCAATCTCCAGCCCGAAGATCAGATCATCGTGCCGGAGTGATGGCTGTTCTGGAGCGTTTTACAGTCCCAGGTCCGTCACCGCACCGTGGCTCGCGTCACTTGTGAGCCTGGCATATTTCGCCAGCACTCCACGCGTGTAGCGCGGCTTGGGCTGTTTCCACTTGGCGAGGCGTGCCTTGAGTTCGGCGGCGGGAACGTCGAGGGTGATCGCACGTTTTTCAGCGTCGATGGTGATGGGATCGCCATTCTTGATGACGGCAATCGGACCGCCGACAAATGCCTCGGGGGTCACGTGGCCGACGACGAAACCGTGGCTGCCGCCGCTGAAGCGCCCGTCAGTGATGAACGCCACATCCTTGCCCAGTCCTTTGCCCATGATGGCGCTGGTCGGGGAAAGCATCTCGCGCATGCCGGGGCCGCCTTTCGGGCCTTCCATGCGCACGACGATGACGTGGCCCTTTTTGACCTTGTCATTGAGGATGGCCTGCAGCGCGGCCTCCTCGGATTCAAAGACGATGGCTTTGCCGCTGAAACTGAGGCCTTCCTTGCCTGAGATTTTGCCGACGGCGCCTCCGGGGCAGAGGTTGCCTTTGAAAATGACGAGGTGGCTGTCTTTCTTGATCGGATTGCCCAGTGGCCGGACGATGGTCTGGCTCTTCGGCCACACGATCTTGGAATTACGCATGTTCTCTTTCATCGTCTTGCCAGTGACCGTCAGGCAGCCGCCATGCATGAGGCCTTCCTCGATGAGCAGGCGCATCAGCGGCACAGTGCCGCCGATCTTCACGAGGTCGTTCATGAAATACTTCCCGCTCGGACGCAAATCCGCCAGCACCGGCGTCTTTTTGCCGATGCGCACGAAGTCCTCGATGCCGAGCTTCACGCCTGTGCTGTGCGCCGCCGCGATCAAATGCAGCACCGCATTCGTGGAGCCGCCGAGCGCGATGATGAGCGTGATGGCGTTCTCAAAAGCCTCCTTCGTCATGATGTCGCGGGGACTGATGCCGCGCTTGATCATGTGCATGACCGCCGCGCCGGCGTCGAAGCAGTCGATGAGCTTCTCATTCGAGACCGCCGCCTGGGCGCCGCTGTTTGGCAAGGACATGCCGAGCGCCTCGATGGCGCTGGCCATCGTGTTCGCAGTGTACATGCCGCCGCAGGAGCCTTCCCCGGGAATGGCGTGCTCCTCAATGTCCACGAGCTCCTTGTTCGTGATCTGGCAGTTCGCATGTTTGCCGATGGCCTCGAAAACCGTGACGATGTCGGCGTCCTTCTTCTCCACGCCCACGCAGCCTGGCAGGATGGTGCCGCCATAGACGAAGACGCTCGGACGATTCATGCGCCCCATGGCCATGATGCAGCCCGGCATGTTTTTGTCACAGCCGCCGATGGCGACGTAGCCGTCCATGCCCTCGCAGCCGACAACCGTTTCGATGGAGTCCGCGATGACCTCGCGCGAGACGAGCGAGTACTTCATGCCCTCCGTGCCCATCGAGATGCCATCGGAGATGGTGATGGTGTTGAAAATGACGCTCTTGCCACCCGCCGCATCGACACCCTTCGCCGCTTCTTTGGCGAGCCGGTCAATGTGCATGTTGCAGGGCGTGACCATGCTCCAGGTGGAGGCCACGCCGATCTTGGATTTCTTGAAGTCCTCGCGCTTGAACCCCACCGCGTGCAGCATCGCGCGGCTGGCGGCGCGCTCCACGCCATCGACGACGGCGGCGCTGTGCTTGCGGTGCAGGGAGGGTTTGGCGGAGGCTTTCTTGGGCATGGCAGGTGTGTTTGGGGCGCGCAAAGTGCCCGAAGCCGGGGTGCGTGCAAGCGGCCTTTGCGGCAGTTCTCGCGCAGGACTTGGCAAGCATGGCATAGTGTCCGACACGATCCTGCACGATTCCTTCTCCCTGACCATGACACTCCGCACTTCCATCACGTTTCTCCTGATCTGTTCCGGCCTGTTGCCGCTGCGGGCGGACGAACCTGCGGGACCGGTACAGCTCGACTTCAATCTCTACATGCAGGGGCGCTATGTGTACGAGCGCAACTGCATCGTCTGCCACGGGCCACGTGGCGATGGCAACGGCGAACTGAGTCCCACCTTGAAGCCGCGGCCGCGCTCGTTCCGCGAAGGCATGTTCAAGTTCCGCACCACCCCCCTCGGCCGGCTGCCCACCGATGACGACCTGCGCCGCACCATTCGCGGCGGCCTCAGCGGCACGGCCATGGGCATGTTCAGCCAGCTGACGGATGAGGAAATCGATGCCGTCATCACTTACGTGAAGTCATTCTCCCGCCGCTGGCGCAAGCCGGAGAACTACGCACCGGCGGTCGAACTGCCGCCGCAACCGGAGTGGTTCAAAGGCGGGCAAGATGTCAAAACGCACGCAGCCTCCGGTGCCAAACTCTTCGCCACGAACTGCGCCACCTGCCATGGCGAGAAGGCGGATGGCAAGGGGCCGGCCGCCATCGCCTTGAAGGACATCTGGGGCCATCCCGCCGCACCGTCCGATTTGCGTCAGCCGCATCTGCGCTGTGGCGACAAGCCGGCGGACATCTTTCGTGTGCTCACCACCGGTCTCAATGGCACGGCGATGGTCAGCTTCGAGCCCACGCTGACACCAGAGCAGCGCTGGGACATCATCGCCTACATCTTCAGCATCCGGCTGCCCTCAGGCCCGGTGCTGGGCGGGGAATGACGCGCTGCTTGCCCAAAATCTCGCGCAATCGGGCCGCTGCGGGGCTCGTTCCTGCTTCATGACGAATTCACATCCACTTCTGCGGCTCGGTGCTCTTGTTCTGATGA
Organism: Prosthecobacter sp.; assembly: GCA_035438165.1. GTDB lineage: Bacteria > Verrucomicrobiota > Verrucomicrobiia > Verrucomicrobiales > Verrucomicrobiaceae > Prosthecobacter. Next base: position 728 of record DAORHS010000115.1, on the reverse strand, counting down.
CGACGCTGCCGGCTTGGAGTGCGGACGCTCGGAAACCCAACGTCCTCTTCATCGCCATCGACGATCTCGCGAACGCGCTCGGCTGCTACGGCGATCCCGTGGCCAAAACGCCGCACATGGACCGCCTCGCCGCTTCGGGCGTGCGCTTTGACCGCGCCTACAATCAAATCCCGCTCTGCAATCCCAGCCGCGCTTCGCTCATGACAGGAAGGCGGCCGGATGCGACGCAGGTGTTTGATCTCGACCGCCATTTTCGTGAGGCGCTGCCGGATGTGGTCACGCTGCCGCAGCTCTTCAAAAACAACGGCTGGTTCACCGCCCGCGTCGGTAAAATTTACCACTACGACGTGCCCGAAGGCATCGGCACGGACGGGCTCGATGACAAACCGTCGTGGCAGGTCGTGGTGAATCCGAAAGGACGCGATGTGCTGGAGGAGGCCAAGATCACCAACCCGATCCCGACGAAACCCGTCAGTGCCGCCTTGAGCTGGCTCGCCGCCGACGGGGCCGATGACGAGCAGACCGACGGCATGATCGCCAGCGAGGCCATCAAGCTCCTCGAACAGCATCGCGACGAGCCCTTCTTCCTCGGCGTCGGCTTCTTCCGCCCGCACACGCCCTTCGTCGCGCCGAAGAAGTACTTCGACATGCATCCACTCGAAACGATGCGCCTGCCGTATGCGCCGGCGGATGATCGTGCGGACATTCCCGTGCCCGCCTTTGCCCAC
>DAORHS010000114.1:0-9733 GCA_035438165.1 Prosthecobacter sp. | reverse complement strand
ATCTGATTGCTTTTAGATCCAGAACAACAACCCCCAATCCAGCCATGAACACCCCCAATCAGGCCCATCTCACTCGTCGTGATTTCTTCCAGCAAAGTGGCAAAGCCGTCGCCGCCTCCGCACTGGCGGGGATTGCCATTCCACACGTCCACGCCGCAGGCAGTGACACCATTCAGCTTGCCATCATCGGCAGCGGCGGGCGTGGCAGCGGTGCCATTGCCAATGCGATGGAAGCCACCGGCAGCACCACAAAGCTGGTCGCCATGGCCGATCTGTATGAAGACCGGCTGCAAAGGGCGCACACGGCTCTCTACGACAAGTTTCAAGAGCGCATTGATGTGCCCTCGGAGCGCCAGTTCATTGGCTTTGATGCCTTCAAGAAGGCCATCGACTCGCTCCGGCCCGGTTCCGGCGACATCGCGCTGCTCACCGGTTATGCAGGCTTTCGACCGCAGCAGCTCGAGTATGCCGTGGAGCGTGGTGTGAATGTCTTCATGGAAAAATCCTTCGCCACCGATCCCGTCGGCGTGCGGCGTGTGATCGCCGCCGCCGAGGCTGCGGAGAAGAAGGGCGTGAAGATCGCCGCTGGCCTCATGTGCCGCCATTCGCCGAACCGCGAGGAACTCATCCGCCGCCTCCGCGCCGGTGAGCTGGGCGATCTGCAATACACCCGCGCCTATCGCATGGGTCCTGCGGGAGGGCTCGGACCGAAGCCAGCGGACAAGAGCGAGCTGGAGTGGCAGTTGCGCAACTTCACCAAATTCTACTGGGTCTGCGGCGGTCTTTGGGCGGAGATGGACATCCATCAGATCGACGAACTGTGCTGGCTGCACGACGCGCTGCCCGTCTCCGCGCAGGGCGTGTGCGGACGCGCTGCGAACAGCACGGATTGCAGTCAGAACCTCGATGCCTTCAATGTCGAGTGGACCTTCCCCAACGGCACGCGGGCCATGCACACCGTGCGCTACACCGCGAACACGCAGAGCCACTTCGCCACCTATGTGCATGGCAGCAAGAAGGCCGCGCAGTTCTCCGGCAACACGCACGCCGCCGATGTGGAGATCTACAAAGATCAGAACGTCGGCAGACGAAACATCGAATGGCGTGCGCCGAAGGAAAAGCACACCGTGTGGCAGAATCAGTGGAACGATTTCCTCGATGCGATCCGCACCAACAAGCCCTTCAATCAGGCGAAACGCGCCGCGCACTCGAACCTCGCCGCCATCATGGGCCGCGCCGCGATGCACATGGGCCGCAGCGTGACGTGGGACGAGGCACTCGCGTCGAAGTTCGAATGGTTCCCTGGCATCGATCAACTCACACACGAGAGCGAACCACCGATCAAGTCCGATGCCCAAGGCCGCTACCCCGTGCCCGTGCCCGGCCAATGGACGGAGCTTTGATCAATCCAATCACCAACCACTCATGAATCAAATCGACCTCAACAATCGCAACGCCATCGTCACCGGAGCTGCGCGCGGCATTGGCCGCGCCATCGCCGAACGTCTTCTCGCCTCCGGCGCTCGTGTCTCGCTGTGGGATGTGGACGCGGCGGCGCTCGCGCAGGCTTCGGCTGAAATGGGTGCGCTGGGCACGGTGCATACGGCCACCGTCGATCTCGCTGATCTCGCCTCCGTCCAGGCCGCCACCGAAGCCACGGTGAAAGCCTTTGGAAAACTCGACATCCTCGTGAACAACGCCGGCATCACTGGCGGCAACGCGAAGACGTGGGAGATCGATCCCGCTGACTGGCGGCGCGTGATGGACATCAATCTCAACGGCCCGTTCTACTGCTGCCGCAGCGTGGTGCCGCACCTGTTGAAGAACGGCTACGGCCGCATCGTCAGCATCGCCTCCATCGCTGGGAAGGAAGGCAATCCGAATGCCGCGCACTACAGCGCCTCGAAGGCCGGTGTCATCGCGCTCACCAAGTCGCTCGGCAAGGAACTCGCCACCTCCAACATCACGGTCAACGCCGTCACGCCCGCCGTCATCGCCACGGACATCCTCGCGCAGATGCAGCAGTCGCACATCGACTACATGCTCTCGAAGATCCCCATGGGCCGCTTTGGCAAAAAGGAAGAAGCCGCCGCGCTCGTCGCCTGGCTCTGCTCCGAAGATTGCTCCTTCACCACCGCCGCTGTCTTCGATCTCTCCGGCGGTCGCGCGACTTACTGAACTCAAGCACTCGCGTGCAAAGCGAGCCACCGCCGCAATGTGCGCGGTGCCCGTGCGTATTCCAATCCTCCATGCACCGATCTCTTCTCCTCGTCCTCCTTCCGCTCGTCGCATTTGCTCAATCCGGCCCGCCGCCAAAAGCGCCCGATGTGCCGAAGGATCTGCCGCCGCAGATCGAGACGTTGCAACCCGGCGTCAAACTCACGTTGCTGGCCGAGCATCCCGATCTCGTCACGCCGACGGGCATTGATGTCGATGAAAAGGGCAACATCTGGCTGGCTTCCTGCCACACGCATTTTCGTCCGCAGGGCTACGTGGGGCCTGAGCACGATGAGATTGTGGTCTTTGACGCGAACGGCAAAAATCGCCGCGTGTTTTACAACAAAACCGATGCCACCATGCATGTCGAAGTCGGCCCCGATGGCTGGATCTACCTCTCCGAGCGGGATCGCATCCTGCGCGTGAAGGACACGAATGGCGATGGCGTCGGCGATTTGGAGGAGAACCTCGCCACGATGAACACGCTCGCGGACTACCCGCACAACGGCCTCAGCGGCATGGCCTGGCATCCTGATGGCGGCCTCGTCTTCTCACTCGGCGAAAATTTTGGCAAAGACTGGACCATCACCGGCACTGACGGCGCGAAAGTCAGCGGACGCGGCGAAGGCGGCGTCTTCCGCTGCACCGCGGATGGCAAACAGATGCGCCGCATCGCCCGTGGCTTCTGGAATCCCTTCGGACTTCTGGTACGCAAAGATGGCGAAATCTTCGCCGCTGAAAACGATCCCGGCAGCCGCCCGCCATGTCGTTTGCTCAATGTCGTCGAAGGCGCGGACTACGGTTTCCAGTGGGTCTATGGCAGCGCGCCCGTGCATCCCTTCGTCGCATGGAATGGCGAACTGCGCGGCACGCTGGGCATGGTGCATCCGAGCGGCGAGGGACCATGCGCGGTCGTCGAACTCGGCGGTGGCGTGTTGATTCCGAGCTGGAGCGATCACAGCATCGACTACTTCCCGCTCACGCGCAAAGGCGCGGGCTACACCTCCGAGCGCATCCCGCTCGTCAAAGGCAGCGACTTCTTCCGCCCCACCTGCATGGCCGTCGGTCCTGATGGTGCGTTCTACATGAACGACTGGGTGTTCAGCTCGTATCCGATCCACGGTCGTGGCCGTCTGTGGAAGGTGGAGATTGACAAATCGAAAGCGAGCTGGCTCAAAACCACGCCAGACCCGCTCAACGATGACGCGCGCCTCGCCCAAGAGCTGCGCGAAGGCAAAGCAAAGCTCCCCACGCCAAAGCTGCTCGAACTCGCCCGTGGTGGTGACTCTTATCTCTCCGATGCGGCTTTGACGGCTCTCGCTCGCCTGCCATGGACTGTCGCTGAACTCAAAAAACTCCCGGCAACCGATCGCGTCTGGGCCTTCGTCGCTCTGCGTCGCGCCGATTTGAACGACGAAAAGTGGGTGCGGGCCTTTGCGGCCGAAACCGATCCCGAAATACGCTTCGAGTGCCTCCGCTGGATCGCCGACGCCGTTTTGACCAAGTTCATGCCTGAGGTCGAGGCGATGCTTTCCGATCCCAAACTCGACTTCCGTCTCTTTGAGGCCGTTCTCGCCACCTGGAACACCCTGCGCGGCGAATCCGGCATGGGCGTGACCAATCCCGATGTGCTTGTCGAGCGCATTACGAATCCGAAAACTCCTGCACGACTCAAAGGCTACGCGCTGCGGCTTGCTCCTGCTACGCACAAGGCGCTCACCGTGCCGTTGCTGAACGAGCTCCTCGCCGCAGGCGATGACGTGCTCACGCTCGAAGTCGTGCGCACCCTTGCCGCCCGCAAAGCCTCCGCAGAAGTCGCCGCCGATGAAAAGCGCAGCCCGCAGCTCCGAGCGGAGGCCATTCTCGGCGTTGAAGACACCGCCTTGCTGCAAAAGCTCGCCAAGAGTGGCAACGCCACCATCCGCGATGAAGCCCGCCGCGGCCTGCGCTTCACCGAGCACGACAAGTCCTTCACCATGAGCACCGCTCGTCCCGCATTCGACGACACCGCCGCGTGGCTGAAGATGCTGGATTCACTTCCTGGCACTGCCGATGTCGAGGCGGGCCGTCGCCTCTTCTTCCATCCCAAAGTCGCCCTTTGCGCCTCCTGCCACCGCCAAAGCGGCCGTGGCAACGTCGTCGGACCCGATCTTACTCTCATCGCGCAGCAGGGCGACCGTGCTGCCATCCTTCGTTCCATCCTCGAACCGCATCGCGAGGTCGCTCCGCAGTTCTACCCGTCCCTCGTGAAGCTCAAGGATGGCACGGAGTTCATGGGCATCCTCCTCCGCTCCTCTAGCAGCGACGTTTTCCGCGATCTCACCGGCAAGGAGCGCTCTTTCCCCGAAACGGACATCGTCAGCCGTACGGAGTTGAAAACTTCGCTCATGCCGCCGGGCCTCGTGATGTCGCTCACGGACGCCGAATTGCGTGATCTGCTGGCCTTCCTCACCTCGAAATGACGACCTTCAGACACATCGCCTGCTGTTTCGTGTTCGCGTCCAGCTTCGCCACTGCTCAGGAAGCAGCGCAGCCTGCCGAATTCGAGCATGCCGGTGTCACGGCGTCGTGGGCGAAATACGCCGACGTATTGACGTTTGGCCGAGGACAGACGCTCGCGCTGCTGGATGATGGCTGCACGATGTCGAAGCCCGAATGGCAGGCTGTGGTCGAAGGTGTGCCGAAAGTTCGGGTGACTTATGACGCGGTGGACGGCGACGATGATCCCAAGCACGAAGGGAAGGGCTATCATGGCAGCACCATCGGCATTCCTTCCTCCGTGAATCACGGCGGCAAACGTGGTGTCGCATTCAACAACCAGATCGCCATCGTCCGCAGTCTGGAATGCTGCCACTGCAAGATCGCAGACAGCACCTCGCTCGCTCGTGCGCTGCAATGGGTCATCGATCAAAACATCGAGCATCACATCACCACGGTGAATCTGGCGCCGGTGGACGACAAAGAGCATGCGGAACCTGTGGCCACCGAAATCGACGCGAAGCTGACGAAGTTGCGTGAGCTCGGCATCTGGGTCAGCGCCCCGGCGGGAAACCACAACTTCACGAAGGGCATCTCATGGCCCGCTTCGCAGCCAAACTGTTTTGCCATCGGGGCCGTGGCCCCGGGGAAAGAGGTGGTGGTGCTGGATCGCAGCGCCAAAGTCGATTTGCTGGTGCCTGCGCGTGCCACCAGTTCATCCAACGCCATTGTGTGCGGCTCCGCGATGATCCTGCGTGAGGCGATCACGAAATTCGGTTATGATTGGAGAAAAGACGGTCCCGACATGGCGGGTGCGATGATGAAAATCTTCCAAAGCACCGGCAAACCGGTGGAAGACAAAGCGAGCGGTCAAACCTTCCGCCGCCTCGATCTTCTGGCGGCTTTGAACCATGTGATGAAGAAGAGCACGCCATGAAGCGGTTTCATCTGCTCGTTGCCTGTGTCCTTGGGGGCCAGATCGTGGCTGTTTCACAGGACATGACTTTGGAGTCGAGGCGACTTCATCTGGGGAGACCGGGACAGTACGAGTGGGACATCTTTAAAGACCGTCCCGTGGATGCCGAACGGCTGGAGATTCGCTTTGAAGCGAAGTCGAACTCGAAGGAATACACGCTGCGCCTCTGGCAGCGGGACGTGAAGCTCGGATGGCCGGTGCTGCTCAACGGGCGAAGGCTGGGTGCGCTGGTCACCGCCGAGACTTCCCAGGAATGTGTGCTGGCAGTGCCGGCGGGTGCGGTCCGTGAAGGTGAAAACGTTCTTGTCGTCGAGGCCCCCGCCAGTCTTGATGACATCGAGGTGGGGCCGGTGACTTTGACTGCGAAACCGGTTTCCGAGGCGATTGGCGGTGCTCGTGTGGTTGTGACAGTGACCGCATTGCCGAAGGGTGAGCCATCGCCCTGCCGCATTACGCTGACGAGAGCGGACGGCACCCTTCAGCCGTTGTTTGCCGAACCCACAGGTTCCGTCGCGGCACGGACGGGCGTGGTTTATGCAAAAGACGGACGTGCATCGATCTCCGCGCCGCCGGGAGACTACGTCGTGCACGCGGGACGTGGTTTTGAATGGAGCTTGGCGAGGCAGGAGGTGTCGTTGAAAGCCGGTGATACCAAGGAACTGCACATGGAGTTGCGACGTGAGGTGGACACGAGCGGCTGGATCGCCGCTGACAGCCACATCCACACCCTGACGTTCAGCGGACACGGCGATGCGAAGATCGAGGAACGCATGCTCACGATCGCAGGCGAGGGGATCGAACTGGCGATCTCCACGGATCACAATCATCACACGGATTATGCTCCCATGACCGCGAGCATGAGCGTGGCGGACCGTTTCACGCCGGTCATCGGCAACGAGGTCACCACCAAGCATGGTCATTTCAACGCCTTCCCCATTCAGCCGGGCGCGAAGGTTGTGGATGCCACCGAAGACGATTGGGCGAAGCTCCTGCCTGCGATTCGTGCCACACCGGGCGTGAAAGTCATCACGCTGAACCACCCGCGCGACCTGCACAGCGGTTTTGTGCCGCTCGGTGGTGTTCAGTTCAACCCGAAGACGGGCAAACATCGCCAGGCAGGTGCGCTGGACATTGATGCCATGGAAGTGGTCACCTCTGCGGCGATGCAATCGGACATTCACCTGTTGTACCGCGATTGGTTTGCCCTGCTGAACCGCGGACACCGCATTTCGGCGGTGGGATCAAGCGACAGCCATGACGTGAACCGTTTCATTCTCGGGCAGGGGCGAACCTATGTGGCGGCCAACGATTCGAACCCGGCACATCTCGACCTGGATGAAGTCTGGCGCAGCTATCAGGAGGGACGGCTGCTCGTCAGTCTCGGACTGCTCACCCAGATGACGGTGGACGGCCGGTTCGCCGTCGGCGACCTCGCCACAGGGCTCGGCGAAATGGTCAAAGTCGAGATCGTTGTCAGCGGCCCCTCATGGGTGAAGGCGGACCGCGTGGAGCTTTTTGCCAATGGGATCCTGATTCGTGAACAGGTGCTGAGTGACGACCAGCGCGCCGGTGAAAAGGCGCGGGTTACGTGGGAACTGCCCCGCCCGGCGCACGACGTGCATCTGGTGGCCATTGCCACGGGGCCGGGGGTGACAGAGCCGTATTGGGAGATTCCGCGGCCATATCAGGCGGCGAGCAAGGCCTTTATTCCCCGAGTCATTGGCTCCACCAATCCCATTTGGGTTGATGCGGACGGTGACGGGCATTTCCAGTCGGCCTACGCCATCGCCCAGTCGCTCGTCCGGCGTTTCGGCAAGGTTCGTGAGAAGCTAGGCGAGGCCTTGAAGAGCCACGATGCGGCGGTCGTGGTCCAGGTGGAGGCGCTGCTGGCTGACTGAACCACAGATCGTGATTGGCTTCGTGACAGGGGCCTTTTCTCAAATTTCTCCCACGGAGATTCAAAATAATTAAAATTTACAAAATAAGACCAGCGCCTTATAGTAAAGAAACACTGATGTTTTTGAAATCCGACTCTCTGTTACTATGACAAAGCTTGCTTTTGTGCTCGACAATGGTCGCGAACTCCAGATTCCGCTGGCGGCCAACATGCCGTTGGGGCGGCTGGCTGAAGTCACCGCCGCCGTTCAAGACGCCGAAATGTTGCATCAAGAGCGGATGCAAAGTCTGGGGCTGGTCTCTGCGCGTCATGAACGCATTTGTTCCGACCTGGCTGAGGTGAACACCCGTTATCACGAGATCTCCGCCGAGGTGCATCGACTCCAGGCCATTGAAGCGGAGTTGCGGCATGAGCTGCAAACTCTGACGGCTCGCAACGAACAGTCATTGACGGCGCTTCAAGAACTGAGCGGCAGGCGTGCGGTCGAGGAAGACCATCTCCGGTCATTGGAGGAGCAAACATGTGCGGCGCGCCAGCTTCTACGCGAGACCACGGGTGCTGTTGAAACCGAACAGGAGGATCTCAAGGCCCTCTCTGAGAAACTTTCGCAGGTGCGGGAAGAGCAGGCGCAGGTTCATGCCGATGTCGCCGCCCGGAGCGAGGAGCTTTTGGAAACAGAGGCGAAACTGCAAACGGCACAAACGCAGCATGACCGAGTCGTGGGGCAGCGTGACACGCTGGCGGCTGCCTGTGAGGATCTCGTCCTTGGCAATGAGCAGCTTCAGACGGTGCGGGCCGAGATCGAGGCCAGCATTGCGTCGCTCTCTATGGAGGAGCGGACTGCGCGGCAGGCTGCCGACGCGGCGGATGCCGCCCGTCATGAGGCCGCCGGATCACTCCGGCAGACCGAGGCCGGTCTTCACGCCCGCCGTGTCGAGCTACAGGGGCTGGAGGAGCAGACAGCCGCCGCCCGCGAAGCGCTTGCCAACACGGAGGCGAGTCAGACTCGTCTCACACAGGTGCTGGCCGCACAGCAGGATCGTCAGGCAAGGCTCCAGGGTTCGATTGGTGCGCTCGAGGAGCTGCTGGGCAGCCGTCAGGCGGTGCTTGCCGCTACCGAGAAGAATCTTAGCGACAATGAACAGCGGCTCGCGGAGGCACGAGACGCTCTGACCTCCACGCAGCAGTCGCTAAACGAACACGAGGAGCAGTTGCGGACCAAATCAGCCGAGCTCGACGACAAAAACAGGAAAGTCACGACCCGTAGCGAAGAACTCGCAGACCTCTCGGCCATGCTCGAACGTCGGCATGACGAGGAGAGGGAAGCTGAAGCCCGGCTTTCGGGCCTCACGAGTCAGATTGAAAGTTTTCAGCAGCAGCTCGTTCGTGTCGGGCAGGAACGTGCTGAGGTCGAACAGGAATCCGACCGGCTTGCCGCGTGCGTGGATGGTTCGCGTCAGGAGCTCTCGAAGATCGAACAAAGGCTTCAAGAGACCATCCTCAGCGAACACGAAGTCTCTGGCCGGCTCGAAAACGCCCGTCGTCAGCACGCCGAGGCATCAAGCGCGCTTGCCGTCACTCAGGAACAACTTGCCACGTCGGAGAAGGCCTTGGCCGAGATCACGCCCAGGTTGGATTTGACGCGACAACAGCTCACGGAGGCTTCCACCCGACTGGCGATCAAGCAGGACGAGCACGTACGCCTCGTGGGCGAGGTCGGTTCCCATCAATGCACAATCAAGTCCCAGCAAAAATGGCTGGATACCATGCGACAGGAACATGCGGAGGCGGAAAGCCAGGTGGTCGCGCTGCGCGTGCAGGAGGCCGCCATCAAGAGCAGCATCGAAAAACTCGCTGCTGCGGAGAAGACGCAAAAGGAACGCTACGATGAATTGCACTCATTGACTGAAGCCGCCGAAAGCGGGCATGCGAGCCGAATGAGAACGCATGAGGAACAACTGGCGCATGCCGCTCAGGAATTGCACGAAGTCGAAAGCCGTCTCGAAGCGCTGGAGGCGTGGAATCAACGAATGAGCGAGTGCCAGGGGCATCTGGCGAATCTGCCGGACGATTCCCTCGAAGCACGCAACCTGCGCAACGACATTGAGGTTTCGATGGCCGGACTCCGGCATCTGCTTTCCAAACGCGCACGTCCGGTCGCGCCA